>CANSTU010000073.1 GCA_947650005.1 uncultured Lachnospiraceae bacterium | reverse complement strand
CCGCTCCCGGGCACTCCCTTCCGGACAGAATTCCGGCAAGGATGGGCTCAATATCACACCTCCAGATACGATTCCATTCAGGCCGTTTTGTCCGAAAGCCGGCGGTACTGAAGGATAAACAGGATCGCCGTCACGCTCACTGCAATGGTATCCGCTACGGGCTCCGCCAGGTAAACAGCAAATACTTTATCCGACAAGAATACCGGCAGAATGAAGATCAACGGGATCAGCAGGATTACTTTCCGAAGCAGAGCAAGGAACACGCTCGTCACCGCATTGCCCAGCGCGATGAAGGTCTGCTGGCAGGCGAGCTGAATGCCGAATAACAAAGAGGCCGCCATATAAATCCGGATTGCCCAGGCGGTATACTCTGCCAAGGCCGCATCGCTGGTGAAAATCACAATGAAAATCTGCGGCACCAACATGGCGAGCAGCCACAGAAACGTGCTGAAAGCGAGGGCAGAGACGAGCAGCAGGCGGAAGGCCTTTTTTACCCGGTCGATGTTCCCCGCGCCGTAATTGAAGCTGATAATGGGCTGCGCTCCCTGGGTGAGCCCCTGCAGGGGAAGCATGGAAAACTGCATCACACTGGTCATGATGGTCATGGCTCCCACCGCCATATCCCCGCCGTATTTCAAAAGGGAGGTGTTAAAGCAGATGGAGAGGATGCTCTCCGTAAACTGCATGATGAAAGGAGAAACGCCCAACCCCACGCAGGGCAGAATCACCTTGGCCGAAAGCTTCAGATTTTTGGGTCGGATCCGCAGCGTGCTCTTTTCCGATACCAAAAAGCCGACCACCCAAACGGAAGAAACCGCCTGGGAAAGGATGGTGGCCAGGGCTGCCCCCCTCACTCCCATCCCCAGGCCGAAGATGAAGATGGGATCTAATATGATGTTGCAGATCGCGCCGATGGCCACGGTGAACATCCCGATCTTCGCAAAACCCTGGGCATTAATGAAAGCGTTCAGCCCCAGGGCCGTCTGGACGAAAAGGGTTCCCACCGCATAGATCTGCATATAGCTCCAGGCATAGCCGATGGTATTCTCACTGGCCCCGAACAGCATGAGAATGGAACGACCTGCCAGAAGGATAAACACGGTGAGAACCGTTGCCGTGCACACCAGCATGGTGGTACAGTTCCCCAGGATCCGTTCCGCCCCCTCCTGGTCTTTCTTCCCCATCAGAATCGAGGCCCGGGGCGCACCTCCCATGCTCACCAGCGCGGCAAAGGCGGAGATTGCCATGATCAGCGGCATGGTTACGCCCACCCCCGTTAAGGCGTTGGGCCCCACATTCGGTATATGGCCGATATACATCCGATCCACCATATTGTACATCACGTTGATGATCTGTGCCAGGATCGCCGGAAGAGCCAGCTTGAACAGAAGGCTCCCCACCTTCCCGTTTCCCAGATCCGCCCCCTGCGCCTGTCCCTGTCTTTCTTTCATAAATCCATTTCCCCTTTTCCGATACCTGGGCGGAAGCGTCTTAGCACGTCTCCTCCCCGTTTTCCCGTCTGCATACTGCCGCAGCTCCCTTTTCCTGGCCGGGGATTGGCCCACAGCCAGCAGTACGATCCGATTTGCAGTATGTTCCATAAGCAAACATATTTTTAGTATACCGGATTACGGATGGGAATGCAATCGATCAGTCTTTTGATTTTTCCATACTATTTTTCTTTAAAAGGAAAATCCCCAGCAGGAGAATGACCGGAAAAATGAGGGCCGCCAGAATCCCAGCTTTCAAATCATCCCCGTGCCGTCCGGATACCAGCCCCACCAGCGTAGGCCCGCCGGAACACCCCAGGTCACCTGCCAATGCCAGGAGCGCGAACATGGCGGTTCCTCCCCTTCGCAGCGCCGCCGACGCTTTGCTGAAGGTTCCCGGCCACATGATGCCCACGGATAGCCCGGTCACCGCACAGCCGATCAGGCCGAAAACCGGGCTGGGAACGAAAACAATGCACAGATAGGCCAGGATACACAGCATGCAGCTGCCCGCCATAAAGGTATCCAGATTGATCCGCTCCCCATATTTTCCGTAATAGGCCCTGGCGCCCCCCATTAGGATCGCAAAGGCCATGGGCCCCGCCAGATCGCCCACCGTCTTACTGACGCCCAGTCCCAATTCCGCAAAGGCAGAGGCCCACTGGCTTACCGCCTGCTCGCTCGCCCCGGCGCAGACCATCATCACCAGAAGGATCCAAAAACTTTTCATCGTGAACAGTTCCCGCATGGTGAGTCCCGCTTCCCCCTCCTCCATCAACGGCGCAATGGGTACTTTCCAGAAAAGAAGGCCGTTGCAGATCGGGATCACCGCCCAGAGCAAAGCCAGGATCCTCCAGTTGGAAATGCCGCATACATGGAAGAACAGGGTGGAGAGCAGAACCACCCCCACATGGCCCCAGCAGTAAAAGGAATGCAGCATACTCATGGCTGCTTCCTTATTATCCGTGGGACAGGCCTCCACGATGGGGCTGACCAGCACCTCCAGCAGGCCGCCTCCCAACGCGTATAGGGTTACCGCAGCCAATAAACCGAAAAAGGGATCCTCCAGCCGCTGGGGGAGGATCGTTAAACAGATCAGGCCTGCCGCCGCGCTGGCATGGGCGATCAGCATACTGGCCCGATAGCCGATTCTGTCCACAAATCCCACGCTCAGCAGATCCACCAGCAGCTGCACCACAAAGTTAAAGGTGATCAGCATGGTGATCCGGGTTAAGGGAATTCCCATGCTGTCATGAAAGGTCAAAAACAACAGAGGGATAAAATTATTGACGATCGCCTGTACGATATAACCGATAAAACAGGCTACAAGCGTTTTGTTATATTCACGGTTCAATTGAATTACCATGCCTTTCCATCAGACGCCGCATATCGCAGGCTTGCGATATGCCTTGGATAAAGCGTTTCCAGCCAAGCTTCGAACTTCATTTGCGCATAATGCGCGCCGCAGTGCATTTCCTGCGAATCTACAGCCGTGCCCGCAATATGCGCCTATCTCTTCGCCAGCTCCTCCATGATCTCCTCCCAGGTCACTCCCTTTTCAGCCATGAGCACCATCATATGGTAGAGGAAATCACAGATCTCGTATTTGATTTCATTGGAATTGGGGTTCTTGGCTGCAATGACAATCTCTGTGGCTTCCTCCCCCAGCTTCTTGAGAATCTTGTCGATCCCCTTGTCAAACAGATAGTTGGTATAGGATCCCTCCCTGGGATGTTCCTTCCGGTCCAGGATCACAGAGAACACGTCTTCGAACACCTTTGCCGGGTTATATCCGTCCTCTTCCTGCGCGTTGGAAATCTCGTGGAAAAAGCAGCTGCGGGAACCCGTGTGGCAGGCCGCGCCGATCTGCGCCACCCTGGCCAGAATCGTATCCATATCGCAGTCCGCATAGAGGGACTTCACATACTGATAATGACCGCTGGTTTCCCCCTTTATCCAAAGCTCCTTCCGGCTCCTGCTATAATATGTCATTCTTCCGGTCCGCAGGGTGGTTTCGTAGGCCTCTTGATTCATGTAGGCCTGCATCAGCACCTCTCCCGTCTTATAATCCTGCACGATCACCGGGATCATCCCGTCGGAATTCAATTTGAAATCTTTCCATCCAAACGCCGCAGAAAACGCGGCGGTTTCAATGCCGTTCTCCCGGCAGAGCTTCTTCAGCGCGCCGAGCTCCTTAATATTGCTGTTCACCAGCTTTCCGGCGATCCCGCCGATCTTTTCGATTTTCAACATTTCTATCAGCTTATCTAGGGAAATTTCAGGCAGCATGGGAAGGACTGGCACCGGGCTGATTCCGGCCACGCTGCGGACAGAATCGGACTTTGTGAGCAAAAGGGCGGACACATACTGCCCCAAAAGGGCGCTATACTCCTCCACCGTCTCTTTCCCGTCCGCCTGTGCCAAGAGCCTGTCGGAACCGAACCGCAAAGAAGCTTCCTTGAGAAGTTCCCCGTTATCTTGACCGGCCAGGTCCAGCACTGCCTGTCGGCACCCCGCATACAACAGCTTTTTCACATCCTCCAGGCGCCGGATATGACCGGCCCCGATCACGGGAACCGCTGCTGCGGTACAGATTTCCTTCAATACGTCAAGCGCTTCCTCATGTTCCTGATCCCCGGAGGACAAGTCGAACACCAAAAGGCCGTCGCATTTTGAATTTCCGTACTCCCTGGCCAACGCCACCGGATCGAGGCTCACCTCCGTCTGATCCGTCAGGCCTTTCACGGCCCGTTTCTGGTAGAGATAAATGCAAGGGATAAACTTTTTCACGCTCATATGTATCGATTCCTTCCTGACCTCCAGCCTGCTAACCGGACGCACGGCGACGGCCCTTCAAGCCTGCCTGATACGGCTACAGGCTTCCCTTTGTACTCAGAACTCCGTCAATCCTCGGATCCACCGTAACCGCCATATCCAGCGCCTTCGCAAAGGATTTGAACATGGCCTCCGCCATATGATGGCCGTTTTGGCCCTGAAACATCTTCAGATGCAGATTCATGGCCGCGCCGTAGGATACGGCATAGAAGAATTCCCGGATCAGCTGGACGTCCATTTCCCCAATCATGGGAACGTCAAAAGCGCAGTCATACACAAAATAGGGCCTCCCACACAGATCCACGGCGCACAAAGAGAGCGCGTCGTCCATGGGAAGAATGAAAAAACCATATCTGCGTATCCCGTTTTTATCCCGGACCGCCCGGGCGATCGCCTCACCCAGGACGATCCCGGTATCTTCCACCGTATGATGGCCGTCCACATGCAGATCCCCCTTGACCTGAACGGTCAAGTCAAAGAAGCCATGCCTGGCAAAGCCTTCCAGCATATGGTCAAAGAAACCGATTCCCGTATGTACATCACTTTTTCCGCTTCCGTCCAGATCCAGGGTCATGCGGATATCCGTTTCCTTCGTGACCCGTTCCACGGATGCCGTTCTATGTTCCATAATAATCCTTTCATGCCGCGTCTTGTGCGGCAACGCGATGAGAAATCGCGGATACGATTTCCCAACTGTGATCCAATTTGATCCGTCTGCGGCGCAAAGGGCGATCGAAACGAAGTTTTAATCTTGCTCCCGTCTGCACCATTCAGTCTTCAAACCTCACCTTTATAGAATTGGCATGGGCCGTCAGTCCCTCCTTTGTGGCAAAAAACACAATGTCCGCATGGGCCTTTTCCAACGCTTCCCGGGAATAGGATACGATGCTCGTCTTTTTCATAAAATCTTCCACATTCAGGGGAGAGAAGAAACGAGCCGTGCCGTTGGTAGGCAGGATATGGTTGGGGCCCGCATAATAGTCGCCCAAAGGCTCGCTGGAATATTCCCCTAGGAAAATGGCCCCCGCGTTTCGGATCCTGGTCATCACCGAGAAAGGATCCTTCGTGAGGATTTCCAAATGCTCCGACGCGATCTCGTTGGCCGCCTCCACCGCATCCTCCATGGTCTGCGCAATGAGGATATATCCGTAGTTTTCCAAAGACTTCCTGATGATGTCCCGACGGCTCAACGAGGCGAGGAAACCTTCCACCTCCCGGGCCACCTTCTCCCCAAGCGCTTCGCTGGTGGTTACCAGGATGGCGCTGGCCAGTTCGTCGTGCTCCGCCTGGCTGAGCAGATCCGCCGCCACATAGCGGGGGTTGGCCGTCTCGTCCGCCAGCACCAGGATTTCGCTGGGCCCGGCAATGGAATCGATGCTCACATAGCCGAAGCAGGCCTTCTTTGCCAGAGCCACAAAAATGTTTCCCGGGCCGGTGATCTTGTCCACCCTGGGAATGCTCTTCGTCCCAAAGGCCATGGCCGCGATCGCCTGCGCGCCGCCTGCCTTATAGATTTCGTCCACGCCGGCAATGCGCGCCGCCGCCAGCGTGCCCGCATTCACCCGCCCGTCCGGGCCGGGCGGCGTGGTCATCACGATCCGTCCCACCCCCGCCACCTTGGCGGGAAGCACGTTCATCAAAACGCTGGAAGGATAGGCCGCCTTGCCGCCGGGCACATAGACCCCAGAGGTAGCAATCGGCATGAGACGCATGCCCAGAATCGTCCCGTCCGGTTTTGGGTCGAACCAGCTGGTATGAAGCTGCTTCTCATGAAAAGAGCGGATATTCTTTGCAGCTCTCTCCATCACTTTCAGGAACTCGTCCCCCACTTCGGCGCAGGCCTCCTCGATCTCCTCTTGTGTAACGCGGATTCGCTTTGCATCCATGTCGCAATGATCGAATCGTTTCGTATACTCGAAAAGCGCCTCATCTCCCCGCTCCCTCACGGCAGAAATGATATCCGCCACCGCGGATTCGTATTCCCCGTAATTGTTCGGGCTCCTCTTGAGCAGGCTGCCCAGCAAATCCCGCTTCGTCTCGTGCGTTAATTTCAGTATCTTCATCTTTCCTCACATTCTGCCGCCGCAAGCGGCTCATCGGGCGCGAAAACCTTGCGCCCAAAGAACGTCTCAAATATTCACGCTCTCCCGAAGCGCTCCGATCAACTTCTTGATCCGCTCCGGCTGCATCTGCATACTCACCTGATTGACGATCATCCGGGCGGATAGGGGACATACTTCCTCCAACACCTCCAGCCCGTTTTCCTTCAGGGTTCCGCCCGTTTCCACGATGTCCACGATCACGTCGGCCAGCCCTACGATCGGCCCCAACTCCACTGAACCGTTTAATTTGATGATGTCCACGGTCTGATGTTTTTTGTTATAGAAATAGTCCTTGGCAATCTTCGGATATTTGCTGGCCACCCGGATCATCTCGTGATGCTTCAAAAGCTCCTTTGCCTGGGCCGGCCCGCAGACGCACATGCGGCATTTTCCAAACCCCAGATCCAACACCTCATATACCCGCCTGCCCTCCTCCAGCAGGGTATCCTTTCCTACCACGCCGATGTCGGCCGCCCCGTATTCCACATAGGTGGGGACGTCCGGCCCTTTGGAAAGGAAAAAGCGTACGCCCAACTCCTCATTGACGAAGATGAGCTTTCTGGAACCCTTTTCCTTCATTTCCTCACAGGTGATGCCCACCGTTTCCAAAAGGGAAAGGGTCTTCTGGGCGAGCCTTCCTTTAGCCAGAGCAAAGGTTAAATATCTCTTTTCATCCATTTCCCTCTTTCCTTTCCGCTTCCTGCCATGTATCGCTGCAATCCGTTCCATCCGCCCTCAGATAACGGATTTCCTTTTGCAGGGACGCCTTGCCCCGCTCCCGATAAGCTTCCGGGGACGCCTTGCCCGTTGCTGCCGGAATCAATTCCACACGCATCCCTTCCCCGCGTAGACACTGCGCCTCCCGCAGCGCATCCGTAAACCGGCCCTCCTCATAGACGATCAACACGCCGGTGGAGGAAATCCATGGACTCCTTTTCTGCCTGGAAAGGGCCTCCAGCAGATCGTCCACCACCACCACAAAACCGATGGCTGGGGCCTGCTTCCCAAAAAATCCCAAAAGGGTATCGTACCGCCCGCCCTTTGCCACCGCATCCCCCACCCCATAGGTATAGGCCTTGCACACGATTCCCGTATAATAACGGTACTTGCTTAAAAGCCCCAGATCAAAGGATACATATTTCTCCACACCATAGTCACAGAGCACTTGATAAAGGGACTCCAACCTTTCCACCGCCTGGATGGAACGTTCATTGTTCACAAGCCCTCTGGCCATCTCCAGAATGGGCCGCTCCCCGAACAGATCGTACATCTTCAACAGCACGTCCTGATAATCTCTGCGCACCGCCTTTCTTTCCAGAAGTTCCTGGGCGCCGAAAAAGTTCTTGGTGGAGATCAGGTCGCGAAGCTCCCATTCCGTCTCCTCGTCCAGGCCGGCCTGGGCGCAGATTCCTTTGAAATATTCCACATGGCCCACGCTGATCTGGAACTCGTCCAGGCCGGCCGCTTTCAAGGTCTCTGCCATCAGGGCAATCATCTCCCCGTCCGCCTCCACGGAAGGCTCCTGAATCAGCTCCGCCCCCAGCTGCGTGGACTCCTTCAGCCTTCCCTGCAGGCTGGAGGTATTGGTAAAAGTATTTCCCAAATAGGAAAAACGGATGGGAAGCTTCTCCCCCATGAAATACTTGGCCGCACACCGGGCCATGGATGGCGTAAAATCCGGTCGGAGAACCAGGGTATTTCCCTCTTTGTCAAAAAATTTATATAATTCCCGGGAAGGCGTGGTGCCGATCTCGCGGCTGAACACGTCAAAAAATTCAAAGGTGGGGGTCTGGATATCCTGATAACCGAAGGAGGAAAGTACCCGGCGCATCCCCTCTTGCGCCGCCAGCTTTCTCCTGTATTCTTCCCCGTATATATCCCTCACGCCCTCCGGCGTGTGTACCAGTGCCTTTCCCATTGTCGTCCTCGCTTCCATAGTGATACTGCAGATTTGTTCATCGCAGTCTGTTATGTCCCTTCCCGCTTTACCCCTTTTGCTTTATCACATCGCAGTGCTACTTCACAAAAGTAAACCATTCATACTATACTAAACGGAACCGAGGCTGTCAAGTATCTCTTTCCATTTTTCCTCGGAAGGCAGTCTGTCTCCAAACTCCTGTCCGTTCAGCTGCCACGATTCCAGCCGATTTCCTTCATAACACAATTTCAGGGAAAAGAAGGGGACATTCTCCCGAAGGAGCCGGAAAAAGATCAGATCCCCCTTCCAAAGATTGAGTTCTCCGACCCGATCTATGGGAACCCATTCCAACACCCCTTCCTCGCAATCCGTCAGGCTGCCTTCAAATGCATCTGCCGTATAGAGGCACATATATTCCGTCCCCCACTCGTCTGATACGAAGGTGACCAGACCGCGGAACCGGTAGGAAAGCAGCCGCAGCCCCGTTTCTTCCAAAGCCTCCCGGACTAGGCAGTCCTCCGGGCTTTCCCCAGCCTCCGCATGGCCCCCGATACCAACCCATTTATGTTCGTTCAAATCGTTTTTCTTCTTGATACGGTGCAGCATCAGATAACAGCCGTTTTGTTCAATATAGCATAACGTTGTGACCGGATTCTTCATACTTTCTCCCATCCACGCGCTCGTCCGCGCATCCAAATCAAGGCTGTTGAAACCATGTTTCTATCCTGCTCCCGTCCGCGCGCACTCGCGTGCATCCAAATCAGGGCGATTGAAACCTTGTTTCTATCCTGCTCCCGTCCACGCGCACTCGCGCGCATCCAAATCAGGGCGATTGAAACCTTGTTTCTATCCTGCTCCCGTCCGCGCACACTCGCGTGCATCCAAATCAGGGCGATTGAAACCTTGTTTCTATCCTGCTCCCGTCCGCGCGCACTCGCGCATCCAAATCAGTCCGCCCGATCATCCAAATCTTTCTGGAGCATGTCCAGATAGGGCACCAGAATTCCGTTTTTTTTAGGCAGGACATATTCCGGGTTCAGTTCTTCATATCGAAAGCTTTTCCTCCCTCCCTCCTTCGCCCGGTCCCAAAAATATTTCAGGTGGGCCAGGGGAAGGTAATAGAAGGTATTTCTGTGGGAATAAAAGATCAGGAAAAAGGCAATGCCTCCCTGCTTTTCAAAAGCATCCATGAATTTTACCTGATGGTCATGGATATTTGCCAGGGAAAAGGTATCCGCAGCGCATTCCTTCGCATCAAAGCACACCGGAAGTCCCTGTACGGCCCCGATATAGTCCACGGTACTCTTCTGGTCAAAATAAGCCAGGGTGATGTGCCGTTCCTCCTTATCGATCTTGATCGGGGTGATGGGGGTGGGGATCTTCTGGATCAGCGCAAGCCCGTTCTCCTGATATTTTTCATTGGTTCGGTTGATCAGCTCCTCCAGCGTGGAACCGCGGAGCCCTCTTGAATTCCAGGTTGCCATATCTTCTCTCACTCTGCCCGAAACGAAATTTCAAGCTTGCTCCTATCTGCACGCTTTAGCGAGCGCTTCAATATCGGGCTGTTGAAAGCGCCCTTCTTTCAGCCTTGCTCCCGTCTACACGTAAAGCCCACTCTCAAATCAAGACGATTGCAGACCGAAAACCCGCTTCACTCGGCCGAAAATCTCCGGCTCAGGCGCCGTAAAGCGCCTGCCTGACAGTTCCTGGAAAGGGCCGGAGAGCGCCGGGAATTCCAGGCAGAAGGCGTGAAGCAGTTGGGCATGCACCCCTTCCCGGCGCAGGCGGCCATTCATCCTTGTATCCCCGTATTTTCCGTCGCCTAAAAGCGGATGGCCAAGCGCTGCCATCTGCGCCCTGATCTGATGGGACTTTCCGGTGAAAAGCTCCACCTCCAGATAACTTGCGCCTCCTGATGCGTCCAATACCCGATAGCCAGTCCGGATCCTGGCCGCATCCGGCCTGTCCGGATCGGATTCTCCAATCCATACTTTATTCGTCTTTTGATCCTTAACAAGCCAGCTCTCTACGATTCCGTCCTCAGCCATTTCACCTGCCGCCAGTGCCCGATAATACTTTTTCAGTCCATGTCCCTTTAGCAGTTCGCTCATTTTCCGGCTTCCTGCCAGAGACTTTCCGCAGATCACAAGCCCGCTGGTATTCCGGTCAAGACGGTTACAGACCGAAGGCCGGAAGGCCCGAAGCTCCTCCTTCGTAACTTTTCCGGAGCCGATCAGATAATCCAGAAGCCATTCGTTCAGTGAATAATCCTCTGGGGCTGCCTTCTGGGTCAGCATTCCCGCCGGTTTATCTGCCAGGAGGATATTGGCATCCTCATAGAGAATGGACGGTTCCGGCCCGCCATGACACGCTCCGACGAATCCTGCGGGCTCTTTTACTCGAAATTTTTCCAGCGTCTCCTCCGCCAGGAAGAATTTCACCACATCCCCTTCCTCCAATATCTCGCTTCCCTCCGCCCTGCGGCCGTTTCGCGTAATATTTTTCTTCCGGAGCATTTTATAAAGGAAGCCGCTTCCGGCCTCCTTCAGATATTTTTTTAAAAATTTATCCAGCCTCTGCCCTGCCTCATTGGAGCCGATCTGCACTTCCCGCATCCCGTCTTCCTCCGTCAGATAGAAAGCGCCTTCACCAGCGCCAGAGCCGCTTCGGTCTGCGTATCTTCACAGCTAAGCGCCTGAAGCTGATCCAGACGATTTTGATACTTGGCAACATCCGTAAAAATTTTCACGTTCACATCCTTGATTCCGTTCCGGCCGCACATTTCCAGAAGATGTTTTTCGCAGGCCGCAGGCTTACACTTCGGATCCACGGTAATTCCCACCAAGTTATTTCCCCGAAAAACCATATGGGGAATCTCAAAAGCCGACTCATAGGTGGTGATCACGCAGTCATACAACGCGGGAAGCATTCCGGCATGGGCAGCGATTTTCTCCCGAAGCTCTTCTTTGCAGCCCTTTGCTCTTAGGAACATGATCAGGTTCACCGCGGATTTGCTGGCCGGAAGGCATCCCAGCACCGCTACAATGGTGAGCAGGTTGCGGTTGCTCCCTGTAGTGATATATCCCGACAGATACAGCGACAGGGAAACCAGGAAAAGCAGGGCTGTCTTAGCCCCGATCCACTTTTTCTGGCTTTTGATATAACCGTACTCCCCCTTTTTCATCTTCTGCATGGAATATCCTCCCTTTTCTTGATAGCAAGCCGGTATCTATTTCCGTCGGCCCTATCAGTGTAACACATTACCTGCATAAAATCCAGAAGGGAAACGCTGCCGGTCTGGGCAATAGCATTTAGGCTGCTGGGCATAAGCCGCCGCAGCCTAAATGCCATTGTCTTGCGCTGCCAAAGATTTGCCGCATGAATCTGCGCACCGCCCCTTTGGCCCATCTTCCTACGCTATCAGGCATCCAATCTAAGATCGTGAAATCTTCGATTTTACACCGCTTTCCCCGCCCGTACCAGCAGCATCATGGGCCTGCGCATCTCGTCTTCCATGCCGGGCAGGGAACGCATCTTTTCGGAGGGCATTGCTTCCTCCACCACCTCCAGTCCAAAACCGCACCGGATCAACCCCATCAAAATCTGGGTTAAGGTATGATGCTGTTTCGCCACCGTTTTACCCAGGAAATTTGTCTGCCTTTCCCCGGGATAAAAATATCCGTCCACCGGCCAGTACAGAGGCTTTCCCTGGGAATCATATACCCATTCCTCTCCCACACTTCCTGTGAACACCGGATGCTCGATATTAAAAAGAAAAACTCCTCCTGGTTTTAATGTCCGGTAAACTTTTCTATAGATGTCTTCCAAATCTTCCACATAATGGAGCGCCAGATTGGAAATTACCAGATCATATTTTTCAGGCGGATAGGCATAGTCCTGTAGGCTGCATACCTGATAGAAGATGCGCGGATCTGCGTTGCGCATCTCCGCCTCCCCGATCATGCGGCTGCTTGCATCAATGCCCACCACCTTTGCCGCCCCCTGTCCGACAGCATACGCGCAGTGCCAGCCGTATCCGCATCCCAGATCCAATACTGTGCTATCGGCCAACTTGGGGAAAAGAGGTTCCAGCTGGTGCCATTCCCCTGCGCCGGCCAGCCCTTTTTGGCTGCGCTCCATTCCGGCATAGGCCTTGAAAAAATCGTTGTCATTATAAATATTCTTACAGGTGTCCTCACCCTCTTTAAATAGCTCCATCCAAACTCCTCCTATGACTTTTAACTAAAGGAATCAAATTCGTTCACCGCAAAGGCAATGTCGATCTAAAATGACTCTCTTGCTGCTGATGTAGAATATAAAAAATACGGGGCATTAGAAAGAATGCGTCTGGGTTCCCTTGTCCATTTTCTTAGCCGTAGGCCTTTTATGAAAGGATCCGCATTTCGTCCCTTTTCACACCTCGTCCGGTTCCTTTCCTTGAAAAACCCGGCAGGGATGTGAAAAGCCCTGACCTTTCGAAATACTCATCAATAGAAAAAAATCCTGTGCAGGCAATGATTTTCCAGGTTCGTTTGCACCCTTTTGGCCAGATCCGCAACGGCGCGGTAGAGATAAGCGGACAATTCTTCATCTTCTGCGAAACTCTGTTTCATCAGAAGCGTCAACATATCCGATAGGTAACGTTCCATCCCCTCTTCCAACTTTATTTGCAGGATATTTTCCAACCACTCGTATTCCTCCCTGTCAAATCCCCCGTCGTCCATCGGTTTTCTTAAAATCATATGGCCAATCCCGTTGCAAAGTATGATACTGCATATATTTTCCATCAATTCCCCATAATCTGCACTATAGGCATGAAGGACTTTCAGAACATAGGCATCCCCGAACCGTTTCAGAAACCTTTGTTCCAGGGCAATGCTTTCCACATATTCCAGGACGGCGTGGATTCCAGATACTGCATCCAGATTGGCCAAAACCGGGTAATCCAGAAGAAGCAGGGTCTCCTGAGGGGCGTACTTTACGTCATAGTGCATCAGAAAGCCGGGAATCCCCTCCACAATACTCTCTCTCAGGCATACGGAGCCGTAATCGCGAAAATCCAAAATGAGTTCGTTATAAAGCGTCTGCAGTCTGCGGACTTTGTCCGTTACCACCTGCCGTCCATATAGATAGGCTTCCTTTGCGTTGGGCCGCTTTGCCAAAATCCCTTCTTTTCCGTCTTCTCCCTCCCTGATGCAGTAAATCACCGCTTCCATCAGCATCCGGGCCTTTTCATATGAAAGGGAGGAATGTTCATATCCCCCATACTCCTTTGCCAGCTGTGCCACTATAGGAAGCAGTTCCTCCGGCGTGTATCCCCAATTCTCCATATTCCTTCCATTCACCTCCAGCACAATTCCCGCAAAACCTCCAGATATAATTCCTTATCCCAGCGCTTCACAATATCAAATTTTTCAAATTCCCCCCTTCCCTCCGATCCGACATAGCCCGTATAACCTGCCCGAATTGCTTGCGCGAAAAGATCCAGACAGGTTCCCTCAAGATAATCCAGATCACCAAAACAGACCGTCTCAAACTGTTCCTTCATAAATTCCAGCAGTTCGTCGTCCGTGATCTCATCCATCATCTCATTTTTATACAGGAAAAAGATCTCCTGAAGGCGGGCTAGGATCTCGCGGTAATCTTCCTGGCACACATAAGCTGAATCGCAGAATGTATAGATGATTTTCGGCAGAATACCTTCCCCGAATTCCACCCTTTGTTCCTTCTTTAATGCGGCAGCCCGTTCTTCAGCCAGCAGCTGCGCATCCTTTTCATCCAAAACCAGTCCAAATTTCTCGGTATACTGATTCGTATCCAAAAGCTGCGCGGCCAATGCATGCCCTGTTATCAGTTCCAGCCAGTTTTCCTGTCCCATATACGCTACCTCCCCATTCGACTGCTGAGCCGTTACAGTGAAACCGATTATAGAGCATGCCCGAAGGGGATACAAGTCTTGTCATTTTCCGGATTTTGTGGTAATATGATATTGGGAAAAAGGGAAGGTTGGAGAACTTTCCCTTTTCATTTCAAAAAGGGGTGATTTTAAAGCTGTCTGCGCAGCAGAACGGGAGGTAGGATGTCTTTTACGAGGGATGATTTAAAAGGTGAGGAAATCTATCTGGAATTGGAAAAAGCAGTACCGGGAAATAAAGAAAAGAATTGGGTCCCTGCCTATTTTTTCCATATCTGCGCTCCGGGCGGCATCAAGATGGGCGGATGCGACCTGCGGATCGGCCACAATGAAAATCTCTATTACGGCGGCAATATTGGCTATCATGTCAATCCGGAATACAGAGGGCATCATTACGCCGCCCAAGCCTGCGCCATCCTGTTGCGTCTGGCAAAGCAGCATCATCTGGAGTATGTGATCATCACGTGCAATCCCGACAATCTTCCCTCCAGGAAAACCTGCGAAGCCCTGGGCGGAACCCTGGAGGAAATCGTGGATCTGCCTCCCCATAACGATATGTATCAAAATGGAGAGCGGCAGAAATGTATTTTCCGGTTCGAGCTATAACGCCCGACGGCATAAGAGGCTGTTGCAAAAGTGGATGAATCATCTACCGGAACGGCAAAACCATCTATGCATTCTGCAATCCGGCTCATGTGTGCCAGGAAGATTACCGCGATATGCTTCTCTTTTTTTATTATTATAGAAAGGGCGTCGTCCAGCCATCATAATAGATGACTGGGCGATGCCCCTATATTGTTGGGAGAGAAAATCAAATAATCCCTCTCTTCTTCAGGTCATCTATCTGGCGCGCATCATAGCCCAATTCGCCCAGGATCTCTTCGTTATGCTCTCCCAGGGTGGGCGCCGGACAGTTAATCCTGGGCATCATGTCCATCAGCTTCACCGGATTGCCGTTGACTTTCATCCTGCCGATCACGGGATGCTCGATCTCCACGAACATTTCCCTGGCTAAAGCAATATGCGCATCCTGCGTGATCTGGCCCACATCATAGATCGGGGCAGCCGGAATCCCTTTGCCAAGCACTCTGTTCACGATCTCTTCCACCGTATATTGCATCGTCCATTCTTCGATATATTTTTTCTGGATCTCATTGTTCTTCACCCGCAGGGGAATGTTAAGAAACCGTTCGTCCGTGATCATCCAGGGCATATCCAGGATCTCGGTGCAGAGCCGTTCGTACAGCTTCTGATTCCCGCAGGCAATGATCACCCGTCCGTCCTTCGCCCGATAGGTATCATATGGCGCTATGGACGCATAGGCGTTGCCGTTACGCGCCGGAATTTTTCCGGACTTAAAATAGCGTATGTAGGCGTTTTCCAGGCTGGCCGCCACCGAATCCACCAGGGATACGTCCACCCGCTGGCCTACTCCGGTAAGGCTTCTGGCATTCACCGCCGCCAACACGCCGATCACCAGGTTCATTCCGCCCAGCATATCCCCCATGGCATTTCCGGATCGGGTAGGTTCGCCGCCCTTGGCGCCGGTAACGCTCATCAGGCCACCCATACCCTGGGAAATGATGTCGTAACCGGGCCGCTGGGAATAGGGACCGTAGGAACCGAAACCGGAAAGCGCCCCATAGATCAGCCGGGGATTGTGGGTTTTTAGCTCATCATATCCGAGACCCAGCTTATCCATCACCCCAGGCCGGTAATTTTCCAGCACGATATCCGCTTTTTTTACCAGGGAAAGAAAGATCTCCTTTCCCTCCGGCGCCTTTAAATTCAGAGTAATTCCCTTCTTGCTACGGTTCAGATTGGCAAAATACATGCTCTCCCCGTTCTCATAGGGACCATAGCTTCTCGCGTCGTCACCGCTTCCCGGCATCTCTATTTTGATGACCTTAGCGCCGAAATCGCCCAGAATGGAGCCGGCATAGGGGCCGGAAACCACTCGCGTTAAATCCAGCACCGTCAGATTCTGCAGTGCCTGTACCTCTTGTTGATTCTCCATATTTAACTCCAATTTGCGCGCTTTAGCGCGCATTCAATTCAAGGCGGTTGAAAGCGTCTTTCTTTCAACCTTGCTCCCGCCTGCGCGCTTTAGCGCGCACTCACTTCAAGGTGGTTGAAAGCGTCTTTCTTTCAACCTTGCTCCCGTTTGCGCGCTTTAGCGCGCACTCACTTCAAGGCGGTTGAAAGCGTCTTTCTTTCAACCTTGCTCCCGTTTGCGCGCTTTAGCGCGCAC
>CANSTU010000072.1 GCA_947650005.1 uncultured Lachnospiraceae bacterium | reverse complement strand
TAGTTCATATCAAAGTCAATCTGATCCAGCCTGGCGTCGCTGTAGGATAACGCGCGCTCCAGGCTCTCCGCCGCCATGTCATACTGGGACAGGCCCATATAAGCCAGCCCCTGCCCCCGAAGGGCGAGCTGAGAATTTTCACCGTTGACCAACGCCGCATCGAAATAGGGCAGCGCATTTTCATAATCCAGCTGTTCGATCAGGGCCATCCCCTGATCGATATTTTCATGTTCCGCCGAACTGCAGGCGGAAAGCGACAGCATGCATATACCGCCCCAGACAGCCAATGTTCCTTTTATTTTTGCTCCCATCTGTGCGCCTTGGCGCGCATACGAATAAAGGAAGCTGAAATTCTTACTATTCAATCTTTGCTCCCATCTGCGCGCCTTGGCGCGCATAAAAATCAGGGTGATCTCATCTGCGTATAAGGCACGCGCTCAAATCAAGGTAATTGAAAATATTAATTTTCAGTTTTGTCCCATCTGCGCGCAGGGCATGCGCTCAAATCAAGGTGATCGAAACAAAATTTCAATCTTACTGCTTTATCTTTTCCAGCTGCATCCTAACCTCTTCTGAGACGGAATCTAACAGATAATTTCTGCCCGCCCTGGGTCCCTCCATGTAGGTTTCCCGAACCCTTTTTTCTTCCGCTGCGATCTGTACCTGCAAGTCTCTGGCGGACAGCAATCGGCAGCCCTGGCCGCGAATGATGATCTGCTCCAGCCCATCCGAAGTGGCCACCGTAATATCGTATTTTTTCCCGTTTTCATGGGTGAATTTCTCTATATACTGATCCGCGGTTTCCGCCTCCTTGGTGTATACCACATGGATGTTATGATAGTCCAGGATTTCCGTCGTATGCCCCTGTACCCGGTAGGCGTCGAATACCACGATAGTAGAATAACCGCTGGATCCCTGATAATTACACAGAATATCCAGAAGCGCGCCACGGGCGCTGTCCACATTGCGTTCCGCCAGATCCCTCAGATCTTCCCAGGCAAAAATCACATTGTAACCGTCCACCAGAAGATATTTTTCCCGCAGGTTCGCTGCACCGCGCCGCCGTTTGTCCCGTCCGGCATCGGCTGCCTGCGAGCGGTTGGACGAAGATGCATTTAGGGCAGCCGGAGGACCAGATGACAGCGATGCCTGCTGCCAAGTTACCGACGAAGCGGATACCTCGCCGATAGCAGACGATACCCGGCCGGCTTCCTCCCCCCTCTTTCTGGCTTCTTCCCCTGAGATCACGAAACCGGCCTTTGAGTCTCTCCCTTCCGCGCTGCGATTCTTCCTGCCCTTCCATCCTGCCTGCCCCTTTTCCGGTCCGCCTCTGCTGTTCGCACGATACGCCCTGTCGAGGATGGCGTCGATTTCCTCCGTACCTAAGCATACTTCCCCGATCCGGTGGGAATCCCTGCGGGAAATGCCCTGGACATGCTTCCCATCTTCTCCCGCTTCCCCGATCCCCCTCCATTCCCGGCCGCTCTCCTGCGTTCCGTCTCCCATCGGCAGGACGGCTTCCAGATGCATATAATCCGTCACCCGATCCCAAGGCACCACAAATCCCGACCCGTGGGAGCAGAACACGGAATCCGCCGGATTGCGCATATCTCTGTCCGGATCATAGCCAATCCGTTCCATGACTTCTTGGGTATTATGACAGGGCTCATACCCTCTCAGTGTGCAGAAAAGCTTTCCGCCTCCCCTGGAATAGGCATTTAATTCCCTCTGATAGTCCCCCAGGCTGGCCACTGGAATGCTCCCGGCCAGGACGGCAGTCTCACCAAAAATCTGCGGCGCAGCAAAGCTTCCATGCCTCTGCTCCATATCCGCCATGGCCCGGCCCACCATTTCCATCGGCACCTCCAGACAGAAATCATACCAGGGCTCCAACAACGCGCAGTCCGCCTGCATCAGCCCATGGCGGACTGCCCGGTAGGTGGCCTGCCTGAAATCTCCTCCCTCCGTGTGCTTCAGATGGGACCGCCCCGCTAGAAGCGTAATCCGCATGTCCGTGATGGCAGATCCCGTGAGAACCCCCGCATGTTCTTTTTCCTCCAGATGGGTGAGGATCAATCTCTGCCAGTTTCGATCCAACACATCCTCGCTGCATACGCTGGCGAACCGCAACCCGCTCCCCGGCTCCCCCGGTTCCAACATCAAGTGCACTTCCGCATAATGGCGCAGCGGTTCAAAGTGGCCCACGCCCTCCACCCGGTCGAGAATCGTCTCCTTGTAAACGATATTTCCCTCTCCGAACTCCACTGCCACGCCGAACCGCTCCCTGATCATGACCTTGAGCACCTCGATCTGTACCTCCCCCATAACCTGGGCATGGATCTCCTGCAGGCTCTCATTCCAGAGAATATGAAGCTGGGGTTCCTCCTCCTCCAGCTGACGCAGGCGGGGCAGGATGGAGGCCGCCTCGCACTCCGGCGGAAGCAGAATCCGATAAGTAAGCACAGGCTGTAAAAGCGGCAGAACCGGTTCCGCCTCCCTGCCCAGCCCTTCCCCCGGTCTGGTGCTGCTAAGGCCCGTCACCGCGCAGATATTCCCGGCCGATACCTCTGCGGCCAGCTCATATTTTTCACCGGAATAGATCCGGATCTGATTCACCTTCTCCTCCCAGACCGCCCCGGTTGTGCCCTGTTGGACCCCCGCTCCGGAAACGCTGCCCTCCCCAGACCGCTCATTTTCCCGGGCGTTGGTAAGCAGGCTCTTCACCTTCAGGCTCCCTCCGGTAATTTTCAGATAGGTGAGCCGGTTTCCCTGCCCGTCCCGGGCGATCTTGAAAACTCTGGCGCCGAATTCCTTCGGCCATTCCTTCTTTCCGGTATATTCCGCCAAACCGTCGAGGAACTCCTCCACCCCGTCCAGTTTCAGGGCCGAGCCGAAATAGCAGGGAAACAGCTTCCTGTCCTCTATCAGATCTATGATCTCGTCCCTCTCCAGAATCCCCCTTTCGAGAAAATGCTCCAACGCCTCTTCCTGGCACATGGCGATCTGTTCATAGAAGTCTTCCTTTTTTTCACCGGAAAAATCCACACACCCCTCGTCCAGTTCGGCCGCAAGCTCCGCCATCAGCGCTTCCCTATCGGTTCCGTTCTGATCCATTTTATTGATGAAAAGAAAGACCGGGATCCGATAACGCCCCAGCAGATGCCACAGCGTCCGGGTATGGGCCTGCACCCCATCCGCCCCGCTGACCACCAGGACCGCCGCATCCAGCACCTGGAGGGTACGCTCCATCTCTGCGGAAAAATCCACATGTCCAGGCGTATCCAGCAACGTCACCTTCAAATCTCTCCACACGAATCCCGCCTGCTTGGAGAAAATCGTGATCCCCCTGGCGCGCTCCAGCACATAATTGTCCAAATACGCATCCTTATTATCCACCCGTCCCATCTTCCGGATGCTGCCGCCCAGATACAGCATGCCTTCCGAAAGGGTGGTCTTTCCCGCGTCCACATGGGCAAGGATGCCAAGGCAGACGTTTTTCTGTTTTCCCACTATTGGTGTATTTCTCCCGCTTTCGGACGTATTTTCCATGAAAATACCCCTTTCTTTCTATGTCTCGGACGCTTTTGATACCACCGTGAGCAGAAGGATTGAAGCTGTTTATCCTTCGTTTCCATCTTGTTCCCACCTGCCCGCTTCAGTGCGCATACAGATCTGAACGATTGGAACAAACTTTCAATTTTATATTTCTACATACCTGCGATACTACTCCGATATCCGCATCTTTGTCCAGTTTAACATGGTGCGCAGACGGGTGCAACTTTTCGCAAGCATTTTTTTCTCAACTCTACAAGTTAGTTCTGGCAAAGACGATTGGAGCATGGATTCTCACGCTGAAATCAACTTTCACGTAAAGCGCGAAAACAGGAGCCTATTATGGCTGGATACAATTATGGTTATAACCTAAATTTTATGGGGCAATTTAGCGTAGAACAGGCCAAGATTTGCGCGTAGGGACGCATTTGGTGCTATCCGCCTCCCACCAAGCCAACCTGCCCCGAAGCGCCAACGTCGTATTGTACCTTAGAAAAGAAAAAAGCGGAAGAATTTCCTCCGCCATTCAAAAACATGTTCTATTTTCCGAAGTTAAGGGGATGGGAAATGTCATTTTCCATTTTATACCCCTCTGCGCCCCCTGGAGCGCAGCCCAATCAAGAAGATCGAAAATTTATATATTCCTCTTATCATATCGCCCGATCTGCCTTATAATATGAAATAAGGGCGGTTTTCAAAGGAAAAAAGGAGGACATATCATGAACACATTCGAAGCAATCCAGGCGAGACACAGTATTCGGAAATACCAAAAGGGCGTCGTCATCCCCCAGGAGCACGTGGAACAGCTTCTGGAGGCCGCCATGCTGGCGCCCAGCGCTTGCAATTCCCGTCCCTGGGAATTTGCCGTCATAAAAAATGAGGAAATTAAAGAAAAGATCATGCAGATTCATCCCCATACCCAGATGTTAAAGACCGCTTCCCTGGCCATCGTGGTCTGCGGCAAGCCCGACTTGCAGGAAGGGATCTGCAGCGGCTTCTGGCCCCAGGACTGCGGCGCTGCCATCCAGAACCTGCTGCTTGAGGCAACGGAATTGGGTTACGGCTGCTGCTGGTGCGGAGTTTATCCCGTCATGGAGCGGGTGGAAGCGCTTCGCTCCCTGTTGGAAGTAACCAGCACGCCCCTGGCAGTGGTGGCCGTCGGAAAACCTGATGAGGCGCCTGCCGCCAGAGGCTGGTTTGATCCTGCGCGCGTAAAGTATTTCGATTGATAAATATTTCGATTGAAATGAAAAGAATCCTATTTGAAACCGCCCCTATCCTTCCTGCCGTTCCAGTACCAGGGCATGGCAGATGCCCGGTACATTCTGCCCCTCGTTAAAGCTCGTTTTGGACAGAAGCGCGCCCGTGGGTGCGAAAAGCACCCGTTTCCAGACTCCGTCTTCCAGCATTTTCAGGATATAGGCGGATAAAACCGTAGCGGAACAGCCGCAGCCCGATCCCCCAGCATGGGTATCCTGCTCTCCCGCATCGAAGATCTCGATACCGCAGTCCATATGCTGGCCCGCGATGTCAATATCATGTCGGTTTAACAAATCGATCAGCACTGTCTGGCCTATTTTTCCCAGGTCTCCGGTAATGATTTTATCATAGTCCTCAGGCCTGCGTCCGAAATCCTTCAGATGCTGTTCAATGGTGGAAGCCGCCGCGGGCGCCATACAGGCGCCCATGTTCATGCTATCCTTGAGTCCGTAATCCTCGATCTTCCCTACAGTCATCCCAGTGATCGCAGCTCTCGCCTTCTTTTTCCCGCCCTGTGCCTCTTTGGACAACAGAAACGCGCCGCTTCCCGTGACCGTCCAGGTGGCGGACAGGGGACGCTGGTTCCCATAACCTAAGGGGAAACGAAATTCCTTCTCCGCGCTGGCAAAATGACTTGAGGTGACACAGGCCGCCTTCTGCGCAAATCCGCCCGCAATTGCCATACTCCCCAGGGTTAAGGACAGGCCGCAGGTGGAGCAGGCCCCATAGAGGCCGAACAGGGGGATTTCAAAGGAAAGCAGACCAAAGCTCGTGGCGATCTCCTGCCCCAAAAGATCCCCTGCGAACAGGAAACGAACATCCTGCGGTTTCCATCCCGCCTTTTGCAGAGCCGTTCCCAGCGCTTTCTTCTGCAAAGCGCTCTCCGCATCCTCCCAGCTCGCACAGCCGAACATATCATCTTCCCCCACAAGATCAAACAGATTTCCGAGAGGGCCTTCCCCTTCTTTTTTTCCCACCACGGACGCGCTCTCCACCAGATAGACTGGCTGTGTAAGGCCTATGCTCTGTTTACCCAAAATCCTGCTCTTTCCGGCGTTTTCTCCCTGCTGCTTCTGATTCTCCATACTAATACCATGCCTTTCCGTAACCTGCGAATTTGGGTGCAGGCACAAATTTGCGTGTAAAAATTAATTTTCACACGGACTCCCATCCGCCTGCTTTAACAGGCACTCAAATCAAGATCTTGAAATCAAAGATTTCACACGAACCTACCTGCCCGCCCTCTCAGGCAGAAATTCGCGGTTAAGGAATGGTTTACAGCCATTTCTCAACCTGTCATCCATTCTTTTCGCTCCCCGCACACGGCCGGCCTACGTATCATCCCGGCCATCAACAACCATTTTCTCCTTATTATCCGAAACGGCGAAGGAATTTATGCATCCCTTGTCTCTTCGCTCCCTTTCTTTCATCAGAGGCAGAACAGGACAAAGAAACGTCATAAGCCGAGGTCTGAAACGATCTTTCCAAGCGTCTTTCCCGAATGCTGCAGTAGCCTGATTTCCTCTTCATTCAGCGAAATCGGGACATGGGTCTCCAGCCCGCCCTCTCCCACTATGGCAGGCATGCTGAGGGCAACGCCCTCTATCCCATAGTTTCCATGCATGATAGACGAGACTGGAAGAATGGATCTCTCATTTCTGATGATGCATTCGCAGATCCGCTTCACCGCCATTGCAATACCGTAATAGGTCGCCTGCTTTTTGGAAATAATCTCATAGGCGCTGTTTTTTACCTTTTCCCCGATTCGTCGCATGGATTCCTCATGATTGAAATGTCCGCGCATTTCGCAGAAATCATCCAAGGGAATGCCGGACACATTGGTGCTGCTCCATGCTGCTATCTCGCTGTCACCATGTTCACCGATAATAAAAGAATGGATGCTACGGCTGTCCACCCCCAGGTGTTCGCTGAGCGCATATTTGAGCCTGGCCGTATCCAGCACCGTCCCTGACCCGATCACCCGCGCCTCATCAAATCCGCTCAGCTTTACGGCCGCATAGGTCAAGATGTCCACCGGATTCGATACGATGAGCAGAATTCCCGCAAACCCCTGTTCAGCAATCTGCGGAATGATGCTTTGATAAATGGCGACGTTTTTATGCACCAAATCCAATCTCGTCTCATCCGGTTTTTGGTTCGCTCCGGCCGTCACAATCAAGAGGGCTGCATCCGCTATATCCCCGTAGTCTCCGGCATATATTTTCATCTGCCCGGCAAAAGGGATGCCATGGGCAATGTCTTTCGCCTCCCCGTCCGCCTTTTCAAAATTGGCATCAAGCAACACCATTTCCGTGAAAATCCTGCTCTGCATCAAGGTAAATGCCGTAGCCGAGCCCACGAATCCGCAGCCGATGATCCCTACTTTGCCGGTATTTATTTGTTTTTCCATTTTTCCTCACATTCTGCCGCCGCAAGACAGCTCTCCATTCAGGTTGCGTCATCCCTATTTTGCTCTATTCATAGAAGAATATTCCCTTTTCGCATGATGGTTTGGGCTATCTGTCTCAAAGAAGGGATGGAGAGAGGTCGTACGCCAGGAAACATCCGCGCCGTCCCAGAAAAGCTCCCGCGCCTTCCATGAATCCACAGGCCTGCTGAAATATCTGGCTGATAAGGAGGAAAAGGAGATTATGATTGTGGGGCTGCAGATGAATTTCTGCATTGAAGTCACCGTAAAAAGCGGGTTTGAGCACGGCCTTCAAATGATCGTGCCGGAATATGCGAACTCCACCTTTGACAATGATTATATGAAAAAAGACGTTTGCTATCGCTATTATAATGATTATCTGTGGCCAGCTAGATATGTGGAATGTATTTCCATGTTAAACTGCTGCTTATCCCTCTGTATATTCTCCTTCTTGTATAATTTCTATCATCTCCGCCGATGTAACAATAAAATCCCTAATCGGATAATGTTTCTGATTCCCCGTTACTAAATACGCATCATCATCCCTCTTTTCCATAGCCACCTCATAAAATATCAAATCATCCATATCAACAAAGACTTCTCCCATAGGCTGCGGAAAAACCTCCACACCAAACTCCTTAACCGCCGTTAATACCATCTGTATAGACTTTTCTTTAAAATGAAACTTCCCTCTATGAAGCACCTCATCATACTCCGCCAAAATCTCATTATGATACAATGGTACAATCCTGCCATCAATAATTGCCCGCAACACGCTTACCGTCGCAGAATCCCTATTTTTTGAAAAAAGAGCAGATATAAATACATTTGTATCTATTACCGCATAATATGTCATGCTATTACCTCTTTTTTCTTTCTGCTCTTGCCGCCGATATTTCTGCATTGATTTCTTCCAATGTCATCTCCTGAAGATCACTTGCTTGCGCCCGCAGATCCTCAAAAGCTCTCATTGCTTCAGCTCTTGTAACCGTATTTTCCGGCAGCCTTACATCAAACGGAATACCCTTGACCATTTTACTTTTACTCATAAACATACGCAACGCCGTGGGCAAATCCATCCCAAGAGATTCGTAAATTTCTGTCACTTCCTGTTTTAATGCTTTATCTGCACGAAACTGAATCAATACCTGTTCTGCCATAATATTCCTCCATTCCACTTCATATAGTAGTTGTTTTGCAGTTGTTTATATTACTATTATATGTCTAATATGGAATTCTATCAAGAAAATCATAGGTAAAATTGATTAACCCCCATACTACAATTCGTTCTATTGTGCAGTATCAAAGCCGATTCGACTGCAAACCCAATACGCTTTTCCAACTTACTTAATGCAAGAAAATACCCACCTATTACTTATAGATAATAAGTGGGTAATAAGAATTCGGAAATCAGAATTCTTTCTTTTCATAAATACAGACGGACAGACGGTAGGACAGGTACAGAAAACCTGCCGTCAACACTGTGGCCGCTGCTTCCAGCAGTACGATATGTCCCTCAATCCACCCTTCAACCGATTGTATGGCATCTCCTTGAGGGAATTTGATGGCCAGATACACCAGGAGAAAAATCCCTATAAAAGTTGCCATTATCACATAACGCCCCTTTTCCACCCCGAACTGATACAGAATAGGGAGATATATAGCCAGGTATAAAAGGTCTGCGATCACCACAAAACAAAAACCGTACAGCATTTCCTGAAGCTCCATTTCCCGGATTCCCAGGTTGATAAACAGCGAAATCAACAGGCAGGCCGAGGAGGAAAACGCCATACAGGACAGAGCAAACAAATATCTACCTTTTACCACATCCCTGCGGTTCAGGGGGAGCGCCAGGGCATATCCGTCCCAATGGTTATACTGGTCATTGCTAAAGGCGGACAGGGCGGACATCCAGCTGATCATGAAGATGAGCATATACAGAAAACTGTTGCTCTTCATGAAAACGGAATACAGGGACATGACTCCCACCACCAGGATCCAGCTCCTCAGCTGACTTTGCATGGTATAGAACTCCTTACGCAGTAACCCTTTCATGACGTCCTCCTCTCACATGATACAGCATGATATCCTCCAGCCCTGCCGGGTCTGCCGCCGCATTTTCCGGAAGTTGGATCCGCGCGAGCGCTTCCCTCTCCACCAGCGCTTCCATGCCGAAATGGTTTTCCCTTTTGCCCACCACAGCGCCGGGCGGCAAAAGTTCCAATACCTGCGCAGGCGCTTTCAAAAGCCGGTATTTGTCCAGGAGCGGATCCTTTTCTTCACAAAAAAGCAGCCTGCCCTGGTGGATGAGCGTGATATAATCCGCAATCTTATTCAAATCCTCGGTGATGTGGGACGAAATCAGGATGCCGTTGTGTTCATCCAGGATGAATTCCCTGAAAATATCCAGGATTTCATCCCGCACCACCGGATCCAGGCCGCTCGTGGGCTCATCCAGAAGCAGCAGGCGCGCCCTATGGGAAAGGGCAATGGCGATGGCCAACTTCATTTTCATTCCCCTGGAATAGGCCTTGATCTTCATTTCCTTTTTCAGCGCAAACCGGCGAAGGAAGCCGAAAAAGGTATTTTCCTCCCAGCCCCGATAGATCCCGCCCATGATCCGGCTGACCTGGAGCGCATTCATCGCTTCCGGCAGGTTCAATTCGCTAAAAACCACACCGATTGCCTCGCGAAGCTCCTTTCCCTCCCGGTTATCCCTGCCGAACAGAAGGATCTTTCCCGCATCCCGGCGGATGATATCCAGGATCAGCTTGAGCGTGGTGCTCTTCCCCGCTCCATTCTCCCCGATGAACCCCATAACGGCTCCATAGGGGATCTGGAAAGAAATATTCTGCAGCGCGAAATCCGGATACTGTTTGGATACGCCGTCAATTACCAGAATGTTTTCGTTTTCCATGATACAACTCTCCTTTTATTCGTAAAGAACCTGCAGGATCTCCGAGAGTTCTTCCCTGGAAATGCCATGTTTCCTCGCAATTTCCACGGCCTCCCCCAGATGTCCTTCCACTCTGCGCAAGATCTCTTCCCGAACCAGGGAAGCGTCCCGCAGCGCCACAAAGCTGCCTTTTCCGGGAATGGTTTCCAGGAAGCCTTCTTCTTCCAGGTCATTATACGCCCTTTTGGTGGTGATTACGCTGATCCTCAGCTCCTTTGCCAAAAGCCGCATGCTGGGAAGGGGCTCGCCGGGTTTTAATTCTCCCGTAATAATCTGGTTCTTGATCTGGGAAGCGATCTGATCATAGATGGGCTTCCCTCCTGTGTTGCTGATAATGATGTTCAATAGGCTACCTCCGGAGTATATAAAGCGCATACTGTATATAACGTTATATATACAGTATACGCACATAACACACTTTTGTCAACCGGAATTTTTTTATAGACGCTGGCAAAATCTTGCAGACATTTTCAGTCTCTACCCGCTATTCGGCCTTTCGCAAACCGTCCAAATGAAAGCTTCACCACCTCCCCTCACGGCCGTTCATCCCTTTGCCCTGTGCTGCCGCACTTCTAACTTTACATCCACCCTGCCCCATGCTATACTCGTTTTGGCATATACATCTTTGCCCCGCTGACAGCGGGTGATTGCCGGAAGGGATTGATAAAGGTTGAAACTTGACTTTTCAACCTGTCTGATTTGAACGCCCGCTAAAGCGTGCAGAAGGGAGCCAATATGAGAAAGCATACAATCGAGCGCAAACCTGAAAACGGGAGGAAAGAGTCCCTTTAATTAAGATGAAACTTTCCTCCCAGCACACGGAGGAATCTCAATTTGAATCAAACAAGAAAACAGAATTTCCTGCAGTTAATCTCCTTTTATAAGCCCTATGCAGGGCTCTTCTGGACGGATTTGGCCTGTGCCCTGGCGATTTCAGGAATCACTCTGATCCTGCCCCTGGGGGTACGGTATATGGCCGATTCCCTTCTGGCGGACGGGACGGCCGACATCCGACGCCTTTTTCTCGCCGGGGCGGCGCTCGCAATCCTGGCTGCCATACAGGCTGCCTGCGCCTATTTTCTCGATTATCAGGGCCACTATATGGGGGCCAAGATGGAACGGGATATGCGCCACCAGATGTTCTGTCACTGCGAAAGGCTTTCCTTCGATTATTATGACGAACACACCGTGGGCGGCCTGATGTCCCGCCTGGTGGGCGATTCCTTATCCTTGGCGGAATTTTTCCACCATGTGCCGGAGGATCTCGTGATCAACGTCGTGAAAATCGTCGGCGCCACGATCATCCTGCTCGCCATCCACTGGCAGACCGCTCTGGTTATCCTGGCTTTTCTGCCCTTTATGACCCTCTATACGCTGCATTTTAACAAAAAAATGGGCGTTGCCATGCAGGAGGGCCGGCAGCGTATGGAAGAGATAAACGCCCAGGCGGAAGACACCTTGGCAGGCATCCGGGTAGTACAGTCCTTTGCCAACGAAGCGATGGAGGAGGAAAAATTCCGCCGTCATAACGAACGCTTTCTGGAAAACCGCCGCCTGAGTTATCGGGGCGAAGCACAGCTTTACTGCGGCATGGACACCTTTTCCGCCCTGCTTCCGATCCTGATCGTGGTCTTTGGCGGACTGGCGATCCTGGACGGCTCCATGGCGCTGCCGGATCTGCTGGTGTTCCTGCTCTACATCGGTTCTTTTACCGGGCCAATCCAAAGCCTGGTCAATACCAGCCGGCTTTTACAGGAGGGACGCACCAGCTTCCGGCGCTATCTGGAACTGATGGGAACCGAGCCCAGGATTCAAGACAGCCCGGACGCAGCAATGCCGGAAAATATCCAAGGACGGATCGAATTTCGGGACGTCTGCTTTCACTATGGAGGCGAACCGGTGCTGCAGCACATTCAGCTAACCATCGAACCCGGTGAGTATGTGGCCCTGGTGGGAGCTTCCGGCGTGGGCAAAACCACTCTGTGTTCCCTGATTCCCCGCTTTTACCAGCCCCAGAACGGGCAGGTGCTTCTGGACGGCATGCCCGTGGATCAGATTTCCCTGCATGCCCTGCGGCGCAGCGTAGGCGTGGTGCAGCAAGATGTGTATCTTTTCACAGGCACCGTGGCAGAGAACATCAGCTACGGACGGCCCCAGGCCTCCAGGGAGGAGATCATAGAAGCCGCCGGCCAGGCCGGGGCCCATGACTTTATCCAGAGTCTTCCCCAGGGTTATGACACCTTCATCGGCCCCCGCGGCGTGAAGCTATCCGGCGGACAGCAGCAACGGATTTCCATAGCCCGGGCCTTCTTGAAGAATCCGCCCATTTTGATTCTGGACGAAGCCACGAGTTCCCTGGATGTGATCAGCGAAAGGCTGGTCTGGCAGTCTCTGGAACGCTTGGCCAGACACCGCACCACCCTGGTGATTGCCCACCGGCTCTCCACCGTGAGAAACGCCGGGCGTATCCTGGTGCTGGATCAAAACGGCATCTGCGAACAGGGCACCCACAGCCAGCTCATGGCTTTGGGTGGCGTGTACGCTAATCTATATCGAACCTCGCCGGAATTATAATTCAACCAAAGAACCGCAAGGGGCAAAGCCCCTTCGGCACAAACACCCTTTGATCGATCACGAATCCTTGGGTGTTTGTTTTTTTGCTTCTTTTCAGGAACCGATTTCCCTTTCGCAATATTCGGAAATTCTGCCTGACTCGCAAATTGCTCTTGGATTTCTGTGTATTTGCGCTTATCCATAATATCTTTTCCCCAGTTTTGCACAATTGATCTCTGCGTCCGCTGCTTCGGCCCCATTTCATATTTTCTGTCCGGATCCATAGATAGCACGATCAATGCGATTGATTCTTGCAAATTTATGATATAATCCTATTGACTCTAACGTAACGTGATAGATTAAACTGAAATTACACAGGAGGGATAAATGATGCGGACTGTAAAAGATGTGAGCAAAATCACTGGTGTTAGCGTGCGCACCCTACACCACTATGATGCAATCGGGCTTTTGAAACCTACGAAAGTAACCGAAGCAGGCTATCGCATGTATGACGATACAGCACTTAGCCGTTTGCAGAATATTTTATTGTTTCGTGAATTACAGTTCCCCTTAAAGGAAATCAAAGTAATTCTTGACAGCCCTGATTTTGACCCGTCTGAAGTAATTGCTCAGCAAATCGGGTTGTTGGAACTACAATATAAGCGTATAGGGGAACTTATTTCCTTTGCCCGTGAAATTCAAAAAAAAGGAGTGGTAACAATGGATTTTGACGTTTTCGACAAGAAAGAAATTGAAAAGTATAAGGAGGAAGTCCAAGCAAAATGGGGCAATACGAAAGCGTACCAAGAGTACAAGCAAAAAGATGTCGCCCGAAATGAAGGCAGTTACAGCAAGATTGCAACCGAACTGATGGCAGTGTTTTCAGAATTAGGAGGACTGAAACATTTAACCCCTGATTCCGACGAAGTGCAAAAGAAGATTTCAGCATTGCAGAAATTTATAACCGATCACTATTACACATGTACAAATGAAATCCTCCGCGGATTGGGCGAACTGTATGTATGTGATGAACGCTTTAAGGGAACGCTTGACAGGGCAGGCGGGGATGGTACCGCCGAATTTGTTAGCCAGGCTATTTCTGTGTATTGTTCTCATTAAGAGGATGTAAATATTTCCGAAGAATGGCGGCTTTGATCCTATTCAAAACCGCCATTGGGCATCTGTATTCCGTTGGGCGCATAAAAGCTTGCCGCCGAACAACGTTTTATTTTCCATTGGGCTGTTTTTTCGTTTCACTGCATCAGTTCATTTTGTAGCATTCTTTTGATGTAAGGTGTACTTTCTTCGGTTATGGACGGCATGAAAGCCATGTATCTGCATTTTTGATAGCGCTCCCTATCCATGATAAAATCATATCCCATAACGCATTTAGGATTGCAGTCATTGGGATTGACAAGCCGCTTGCAGGCAGACGCTTTTATATTTTCTTTTTTCATCTTTGCCGGAAGCGTGTCCAAAAATTCCATATACTCATTTAGCCGCTGCGGGAAAATTCTAATCTTTATTCCCGTTTTCCTGCACACGAAAGTAGCCAATGTCCTTTTTGTATCCTGCAAAAGATAGGAAACCGTAAAACCGCTTTTAGCCGTTTTGATTTCACGGCAGCAGTTGCCATCCAGAAGAAGGCCGTTTATATCTTCTACCAAATTTCTGCTTGCACCTGTGGTCTCTAAAAATTTTTCGTAGTTTTTATCTGTCATGGTGTAACCTCACACTTTTCTGATGGGCAACCAAACTTCATACTGCATATTATTGGGGTCGGGATTTAGATAGACCTCTATATCTGGAGCGTCATCAAATTCAAAACCGGACGTTGGAAGCCATTCTGTTATAATGCGTTGTTCTAATTCCTGAATGGACATACCCGTGCCAGTCCCACTAAAAATAGCCCATGTGCAGGCAGGAACAACATATTCGTCCAGGGAATTATCGATGTCAATAGATGAAGATACCGCTATAAAATATCGCCATTCCTCTTTTTCATTGCAAACGCTTACGCCTAAGACGCCCATAGGCTGATGATTCATGAGCGGCGTAATCTTTTCAAATGTGCCGTTTATAGCTGCATTTTGCCACATTTGCGGTACGGCTGTGAAATTGTTTTTTATTTCCTTATCCAGTGGATGGGATACCCCCACAATGCGAAAGGCCGCTCTTTCTTCTATTCGATAATTCAATTCCTCTACTCCTTTTACGGTTATTTTGAAGCTGATAGGAGGATAAGACTTCAAAGGCGTCCCTCCTTTTTTTGCCATTGACGGCGCTATGCCATGCACACTTTGAAATGCCCTGTTAAATGCAGTTGGAGAAGCATAACCATATTTCATACCGATATCAATGATTTTTTCTGTCCCCGTTTGCAAATCAATAGCGGCTAAAGACATTCGCCTACGGCGGATATATTCTGAAAGTGGAATACCCGCCATATATGCAAACATTCTTTGAAAATGGTATGTTGCGCAACATGCTATGTTCGCAAGCTCATCATAGCTTATTTCTTCTGCAAGATGCTCCTCAATATAAGAAATTGTTTTATTTAGTTTTTCTATCCATTCCATTCCTTTTACTCCAATCCAGTGATCATTTTACTTCTTTAGGTCGCTTGCCGCCTCTCTTTTCCTGCACAAAAAAGAGAGTATTTGAAGTCTATAGCTGCCTAAATCTTTGTATCATACAGACAAGGGCAGAATCAGGAAACCTGGCTCTGCCCTTTTGTAACGATTCATGTTTGCTCCCATCTGCCCGCTTTAGCGGGCGTACAAATCAAGGAGATTGAAAATTTTAATTTTCAATCTCCTTACTTCAGTTTTAAAGTTGACACAGGACTTGTCCCTTCCAAAACTGAAACAATGATTAATTGGGGGAATTTGCATTTAAATTGGATGTGTTTATTTCTCCCGATATTTTTTCATAATAACTAAGCTATAAATTGCCATGATTGCTATTGTTTCTATCATTATCCCCAATACTGACAGCAAAATATATGGCGTATTTTGGCCGGTAAGCAACGGTATTCCTAATACAATAAAAATCACTCCATATATGATAAGTAACTTACCGGTCGCATGATTATATTTCTTTATGTCATTTACTGGAAAAGTCTCAATATTTGCCCAAAAACCAACAGCCTTTTTTTGAAAAAAGGCGCTCATGCCAATACCAATCACAATACAGCCAACTACTGCCCATACTATAAACCCGATCATTCTTCCGTCCATCTATTGTATCCTCTTCAAACTCTCAAATACTCTATCCACTTGTCATAGTTCGTAGTTATCGCATCAAGCGCCTGCATTTATTTGTGATAGCCTTAGAACTATGATTTTTCACGTTGTCACTCTCAATATTTATTATATTATAGCAGATTTTGCAGCATTTTCAAGCAATTCAGCCTGCCATAACGTTACTTCCCCAGCCATTCTCCTCCGGGGACGCTCCTCTCCGGGATCCTGGCTGGGGGAAGTGACACTCTAACAGGCAATGTCGCAAAAAATGAAATGAATGGGTTGACAATTCAAAGCATGAATGTTATCATGCTAACCAAGTTAACATAAGAAAAAGCGACGACGGAAACAAGTAGCATAGGAATCGCAGACAGAGAGAGCATCATTGGGTGGAAGATGTTTATGTGGATTATATGCGAAAACCATTCTTGAGCTGCAATACTGAAAGTAGATGTAAGTATTGCCGTATACCTGCGTTAAAGGTTAGGATTTGATAGAATCTGAAGTGAAAAATTAAGGTGGAACCGTGCA
>CANSTU010000071.1 GCA_947650005.1 uncultured Lachnospiraceae bacterium | reverse complement strand
TCAAATCAGGGCGGTTGAAAGCGTTCTTCTTTCAACTTTGCTCCCGTCTGCGTGCTTTTGCACGCATTCAAATCAAATATAATAAAAACAGTCCATCCCAGGCCGGTATCCGTCCTGGGACCCAGCCGGGATGAACTGTCTGAAGAGTCCTCATTTTTTGTTATGCTCCGCTAGCTCCGTTTCCAGGCGGATCATCTTTTTGGAACTTTCATTCAGGTCATTCTGCACATTCTTCAGAGATTTTTCCGTATTTTCCAGCTTGATTTGGGACGCGATCAGTTCATGCTTTAAATCGTAGAGTTCCTTTTCTTTTGCCTGTAGTTCCTCTTCCAGAAGGGCGATCTGTTTTCTGGCCTTGAAATAGTCATCTGCGATATTCAACTGCAGAAGCACATTTTGGCGCTCCACAGGCTGACGGCGGAAGCTGTCGATCTTCCCGTACTCCGCGATCTTATTATTAATATAGGACGCCACCCGCTGCAGGTAGTCTTCACTCTCATATCCAGTCAGCGTAAAAACCTTACCGCCGATGAGCACCTCTGTATCCGTCTTTATGGCCATAACCCGTACTCCTTCGTATCCCCGTCATTTATCCCTCATATCAACCGCAGATCTTGCCCGCGTGCCTTCGCTGTCCGGCGCTAACCAGCAAAATCTGCTGCCGTGACATCCCATTCGTTTTATTATATATCAAACTACTGTGGGATTTCAAGACCCAAATGCCGGTAGGCTGCTTCCGTCACCACTCTCCCCCGGGGGGTACGGTTCAGGAAACCGTTCTGCAGAAGATAGGGTTCGTATACATCTTCTATGGTTCCGGGGTCCTCGCCAATAGCTGCAGCCAGCGTGTCCAGGCCCACAGGCCCGCCGTTGAATTTATAAATCATGGTATCCAACATATTTCGATCCACGCGGTCTAAGCCCATTTTATCCACATCCAAAAGGTTCAACGCCTGATTGGCCACCTCCTGCGTGATCGCGCCGTCAAACCGCACCTGGGCAAAATCGCGTACCCGCTTGAGCAGACGGTTGGCAAGCCGGGGCGTCCCCCTGCTTCTTCTGGCCATTTCCATAGCTCCAGCTTCGTCAATGCGCACGTCCAAAATCCCCGCAGAATGGATAATAATGCATTTCAGTTCTTCCACCGTGTAGAATTCCAACCTGTGGATCACACCGAAACGGTCCCGCAGCGGTGCGGTAAGAAGGCCGGCCCTGGTAGTGGCCCCCACCAAAGTAAAATGAGGCAGTTCCAAACGGATGGAACGGGCCGAAGCGCCCTTTCCGATCATAATATCAATGGCATAATCCTCCATAGCAGGATAAAGCACCTCCTCCACCTGACGATTCAGGCGGTGGATCTCATCCACGAACAGCAAATCCCCTTCTTGCAGGTTATTCAGGATGGCTGCCATCTCGCCTGGCTTTTCAATGGCAGGCCCGCTGGTCACCTTCATATTCACGCCCATCTCGTTGGCAATGATTCCGGCCAGCGTCGTCTTTCCCAGCCCAGGCGGCCCATAAAGCAGCACATGATCCAGCGCGTCTCCACGCCCTTTTGCCGCTTCAATATAAACTTTCAGGTTTTCCTTGGCCTTTTTCTGTCCGATATAATCGTCCAGCTTCTGGGGCCGCAGCGTCCCTTCTATCCGGATATCTTCCTCCGTGATATTCGTTTCAATGACTCTTGCCATGCTTGGCTCCCTTCTGTGCGTTCACATGCGCAACATGCTAAAGCATGTATAAAGCCGCCTTTCAGGAAAGGATTTTATCCACGCTTTTACTCCGTTTCCCCTCTTATTGCCACCGCAGCAGACCTAATCCACCGTCAAAAAGCCTCTCTCAGACAGATCCCTTCCCTACAGCAGTTTCTTTAACGCTGCCTTCAAAAGGGCCTCCACATCCATCGCCTGCGCATCGTCGATCTGGTTGACGGCGCGCAGGGCTTCCGCAGGGGAATATCCCAGGGCTGCCAAGGCCTCCACCGCCTCATTTCTGGATTCGGTAAGCCCTGTTCCCGCCAAAACGGCCGGCCCTTCCTCCATGTGAAGGGTATCCTCCAGGGATATCTTATCCTTCAAATCCAAAATCACCCTTTGTGCGGTCTTCGCCCCGATCCCCGGCGCCTTTGCTATCGCTTTCGCATCCTGGGAGAGAACGGCGAAACGCACGTCGTCCGCGCTCATCACGGACAGAACAGCCAGCCCGCCTTTGGGACCGATCCCGTTTACTGTAATCAGGAGACGGAACATTTCCAGGTCATCCTTCGTGAGAAACCCGTATAGCCAGAAAGCATCTTCCCGCACACAGGTATAGGTATAAATCTTCACTTCCTTCCCAATGCCGGGAAGCTTTCCGGGAAGGCTTCCCGGTATCCTGATATTAAAACCCATATGGTTCACTTCAAGCACTAGATTGTCCGCGGAAACGTCCGCGATCTGCCCGATCAGATATGCAAACATGTTTTTCCCCTTTTGCCTTAATTCCCATCCTTTTGCCTTAATGGCATTCCGACCTGAAACCCGAAAGCGCTGATAGGCATTGCGCGAACCTTGAATGAATCAGCGCGTACTATCTGCCTCAGTACGATGCGGGCCTTCACTGGGCAGGTGTCCCAAAACCCCCCGCGCCGTCAGCCCTAAACCGAATCCGGTCAGGCTGCCGCAGGCGATCAAAGGCGGAAGATAATAGAGGATCTGCCCTGTGGAGGTTATCAGCACAGCCACCATCACCTGCGCCAGGTTGTGGGCGCATCCCCCCGCAACGCTCACTCCAGTGATGCTCAGTCCCTTTATCCTTTTACCTATGGACATAATAAGGAAACTGAAAAGCGCCCCGGATAGGCTATACAAGACGGTGGAAAAGTTCCCGAATAAAAATCCTGACAGCATCACCCTGGTCAGATTCACCGCCAACGCTTCCCTCCCTCCGAAGAGATACAGCGTCAAAAGAACGGACAGATTGGGAAGGCCCAGCTTCATGCCCGGAATTCCGAAAGGCAGGGGCAGCAGGCTTTCCACATATCCCAAAATCAGCGCAAAGGCCAGCAGCATGCCCAACATCGCAGTTTTTTTCCCCATAACCACCTCAATGCACTACGGCATCCGTTTCTCTTTCCCCACCCCTGCCTTCTACGGCCACCACGACCCTGTGGGGCAGACAAATGATGCTTTCCCCGCTTCGGCTGATTCTTCCCTGACGGACACAAAGCCGGTCCGGGCAGTTGGCCTCCTCCACCCGGACCGTTCCGTTCTCAATGACCACCAAGTTCTCATTACCCGCGCCGTCTTGAATCAGAAATGTACCATCCTCCTGCAGGGCATGTACCTCCTGCTGTCTGCCGTCCACATAAACTGTCACCCGCTCCCCCGTTCTTGCGAACAACGCCAGACACAGCGCCAAAAGTGCCGCTGCTGCTAAAAGGAAGACGAGCAACATCCAGTCTTTTTTTCGTATTATAGCATAGTCGAACATATGTTTCAAGTCTGCCTCTTTTCCTAACACAAACGCAAGAAAGGGCCGGACGGCACATTCTTGCGTTTGTCCTGACTCTCTTTCACGTCAAAGTACCGGAAGGCGGGCAGACAGCCGAGGCATCACGATAGCGCTGCTCCTTTTCTTCGTCCCCCAGCATACGGGCCAGGACGGCACAGTTCTCCCACAATACCTTTGTGCCTGCATTCTCTCCGATCCGTCCGCTCACCCTGGCGGCTTTTTCATAGAAAGCGAGCGCCCGCTCTTTCTCCTCCCGCTTCCACGCCGCTTCTCCCAGGCCAGAAAGGGCTGTCACATAATAAATATCCGCCTCCGCCCGTCCCAGAACATCCCCGTCATCCTCCGGCCTGTTTTCAAAAAGCCCGACCGCCCGTTTCAGAAGGCCTTCCGCTTCCGTTTCCTCTCCAGTCTTTGGCATGGTCAGGGCCATTTCCGTCAAAATCCGGGCCAACAGTCCCTGAGACTCTTTCTTTCGTTCCGAAATCTGCACTGCCCTCCGGTAAAAGTGCAGGGCTTCCCTGAAATCTCCTGCCCCATTGTAGGCGGCCGCCGTATTGATCATCACACAGGCAAAGGATTCCGACTCTTCCAGATGAAATTCCTCCATAAGAAGCAAAAGATCCTCCGACAGGCCAAACGCCCTGTCAAACTGCTCCGTTTCCCGATAAAAACATAACAGTTCATTGCCTACAGCGAGATAAATCCCGTACGCCTCTTCCTCCTTCGCCCTATCCATACAACCGCAAAGGAAAGTTTCTATTTTCTCCCAGTCGCCGGAGGCTGCCAGATCGTTCAGTTCGTCATAAATTTCTTCAATGCTTCTCATTGTTGGTTTTCGTCCTCCTCCGGCTCACAGGCCTGCCACCCAGCCCCTGCATTGTACGCAATACAGTTCCAGATAATCCGCCCTATCTCATCCCGCTCCGGCTTTCCGTCCGCTGTGTGCAGGGGTACTTCATACAGAAATTCCACGTATACATCCTGCCGCTCATCCGCTGCCTTCGCATAAAGGAGCCAAAAGCCTTCCGTTCCCTCCTGATCGTTCAGCACACGAAGCCATTCCCTGTTTTCCGAATCTGGGAAGGTGAGATGAACCTTGATTTCCTCCTCTTCCTCCTGCCTTTCTATCCCAGCGTCTTCCTCTTTTTCCCGTAACCGTTCCTCCACTGCAAGGGCAGCAGCAACAACAGCCTCCTCCGGGATCAAAGACGTTCTGGCATGAAGGTTTTTCCGAAGCAGGGCAAGCTGTTCTCCATCCGCTAGGATCACCCTGTTTTCCCAAAATTCCTTATATTCGCACAGGACGGCAATATCCTCCTCCATGTTCCGGCAGGTCTGCGACAACTCCTGAATGCTTTCCTGTGCTTCATCCAGCTTCCCCTGTGTCTCCTCCCGCACATTGCGCTCCCGGTAAATGACGAATGCCTCTGCCAACATCGCTCCCAACAGGACGGCAACGGTTATATAGGTCATAATTTTAGAAAATACATCTTCCCTGAAGCTCATGCCTCTTCACCTCTTTCCTTCCCATAGGCTGTTCCTTCTGTGATCCCCACAGGCGAAGCCGGAGAAGGGGGCAGCCGAACCGGACTTACATTGGACATTATGTTCCCGCGCTCAGAACTTCTTCCTGTAGCGGTCATAATCGCGGATTGTGGCGGTCACCCATCCGCTGCTGTCACTGGTCGTATAATTGAAACCGATCTCCAATCCCACAGGGGTGAAGAATACGATATTGGTATCTTCGTCTGACAGGAAATCCTGCAGTTTCTCATCCGACATCACATCCACGGCGCGCACGTATCCGTTCTGATAGTCATTCTGGTCCCGGAAGGCCTGGGTGAGTTCCTCACTGTATTCGATGATCCCTCCGTTGTTCATGATCTCACCGCTCATCAAGTCAATGTTTATGCTGTAAAGGGCGATATTCGAACCATCTTCCGTTGCTATGGATTCCTGGAGGACAATGCTGATTTTCTCCTCATCCATGTAGGTCACATACCCCATGCTTTCCGATGCATAGAGCGTGGCATCTCCCCACTCTCGGTAATATCCGTATAAATTGCTGTAATAGGTGGCTTCCTCCTTGACAAACGCATTCAATTCATCCAGATGAGGAATGTTTCCTCCTTCGATCTGCGGATATCGTCCTACCGCCGTAGCTCCCGTGGTTTCATCCACGTTATCATATTCTTCCCACTTTATGGTGTAATCCAGGTCGTCCCGCAGGCTGTCAGTCAGTTTCACATAATATTCATCCTCTGCGCTGGGAATATATTCCTCATCCTCCTCCGGAAGAGAATCAAAAATCCCGTCGCGCCATTCATCATCCTCACCGGACTGCCTTTCTTCCGGAGGATCGCTGAAGAAATAATCCTTGTTTCCCACAAGGCCGCCCGAATCCTGCACCGAATTCTTCACGATGAAGAACAGCAGAATCATGACTACGCATAATAGCACCGCGATCACTGCGGCAACGACCGCAGCCACCGCCCTGTGGCTATTGCGCCTCTCCCCCTGTCCGGCGGGAATCCCCTGTCCCGGCTGCCCGTATCCGGGCTGCCGGCCGTTCCAGGCCCCATAATCCCCGGGCTGACCATAGTTCCAGTTCTGATAGACGCCCGGCCGGTTCTGATTCTGCGCTCCGTAAGCGCCGGCATAATTTTGATTCCAGGCATTTTGACCGACAGGCTGACTTTGATTCCAGCTATTTTGTCCACTGGGCTGGCCCTGATTCCAACTGTTTTGTCCGCCAGGCTGGTTCTGATTCCAGCTGTTTTGTCCGCCGGGCTGATTTTGATTCCAACTGTTTTGCCCGCTGGGCTGGTTCTGATTCCAACTGTTTTGTCCAACAGGCTGGTTCTGAGCATTTCGAACGACGGGCTGGCCCTGATTCCAGCTGCCGCCATCCGGCTGATTTTGGTTCCCAACGTTTTGGCCGGCCGGCTGAGCCTGATTCCAGCCACTTCCATCCAGCTGGCCCTGATTCCGGATGCCGTCTTCCCGCTGCTCCTGATTCCCGCCGTTCTGGCCAACGGTCAAACTTACATTTCTGCCATCCCCGCCGGCGGGCTGATTCCAGCCGTTCTGAATGCCTGCCTGACTTTGATCCCAGCTGCCGAGCTGGCTGCGGTCCCATCTGATCCCACCGCCCGACTGGCTTTGATCCCGGTCACTTTGTTCATCCAACGTTTTCTGATTCGGAACAGCAAAGGCCGTTTGGACTTCATTCAAACCGGACTGTTCTGACGGCCGATCCGCTCCCCAATCCTGGGTTTCACTGGTCTTATCGTATTCTTGCTGCAACCTTTGTTCAAAGCCTTCCCGGCCTGCCTCCCCCCCGCTGGATCCGGCCGCTATGGCATCCATTTCCTTTTTGCCGGTCTTGCAGCTCATACAAACCCCATCCTTCATCAGCGCGCCGCATTCCGGACAAAACACATATTCCTCATTCCCGTTCATATCTGGCTCCCATCTGCGTGTTTTTGCAAAACCACATTTCTCAAGTTTCCATACACGCCGTCAATCCGCCCCAAGCCTTGTCTGCTTCATATAGCCCTGAAAATCTGTGCCAGATGCATAATAACCGTCACGTTTTCGAATGTCCGTACCGTACGCACAGATTCATCTTAACCGTTACGTATGCCCTCCGTACCATATCCGTGCAGACCACTGCCTCTATTCTTTTTTCCCAAAGGTCTTCTCGCTGTAATATTCCAAAATGCACTGCCTCATCATGGTCAGCGCCGCCGAAACGGCCGATTCCCTGATCTTCGCCCGATTTCCGCTAAAATGAAATTCCTTGACCCGGGTGGTTCCGCATACATAACAGCCCATATAGACCAGCCCCACCGGTTTTTCCGCCGTACCGCCCTCCGGCCCTGCGATACCAGTGATGGAAAAAGTCACATCTGCTTTGGAAAGAAGCGCCGTCCCCCTGGCCATTTCCCCGGCCGTCTGGCTGCTCACCGCCCCGTACTTGGCAAGGGTCGATTTCTTTACTCCGGCAATCTTTCTTTTGGCCTTATTGGAATAGGATATATAACCCGACTTGAACACCTCGGAAACGCCGGGAATATTGATCAGCCGTGCAGCCAGCATCCCGCCGCTGCAGGACTCGATGGTGGAAACGGTGAGATCGTTCGCCAACAGAAGATCCACCACGGATTTCTCCAACGTCACGTCCTCTTCCGTGGTATATACCGCACTTCCAAAACGGGCTTTCAGCTCCTTTACCACCGGCTTCACCATTTTTCTGGCTTCTTTCTCATCCGCAGCCCTGGCCGTCACGCGCAGATGAACCTCTCCTGTCTTCGCATAAGGAGCCACAGTAGGGTTGGACAGCTGCTCCAGATCCGTGATTCGGCTTTCCACGCTGCTCTCTCCCTGCCCGCAGATTTTGACCGTTTTGGAATAGATGACGGCTCCCTCCTCTTTTCCTGTCAGTTCCGTCAGGAAGGGAACGATCCCGCCCTCAAACATGGGTTTCAATTCATTGGGAGGCCCGGGAAGAAGGATCATCCGCTTTCCGTCCCGTTCCAAGATCAGTCCCGGCGCCGTCCCGTTGTCGTTATCCACCACCGTCGCCCCCGATGGAACAAGAGCCTGCTTTCTGTTATTTTCCGTCATTTCCAGGCCTCTTTCCTGAAAAAAGGCTTCAATCCGTTCCAGGGAATGGGCATCCATCTGCAGCGGCTGCCCGAAAACCTCCGCCGCCGTCTCTTTGGTAAGGTCGTCCTGGGTCGGCCCAAGCCCTCCGGTCAAAATCAAGATATCAGAACGCTCCAATCCGGTCCGCAGGGTGGCCGCCAGCCGATCCCGATTGTCGCCCACCACAGTCTGATAATAGCAGGACAGGCCCAGCGCCGCACACTTTTCCGCCAGCCAGGCCGCATTGGTATTCACGATATTCCCAAGCAGCAGTTCCGTTCCCACGGAAATCAATTCCACAACCATATTCGGCTCCTATCTGTGCGCCCAGCAAGCCTTCAAGCGGATGCGCACCACACAATACGGGAATTTTGTACAGGCATACAAAAATGTCCCGGACCGGAAGTTCCTGTTTCTCAACATCCCCTATGCGGGATCCTTCATCACTTCCTTATTCTTCATCAGATAATCGAGCAGGGATACCACCGTCAAAATGAGAGCCACCCACATGATGATGTCGGTTAGAAGCTTTAGCTGTGGGATGTCAGCAATCATCAGCACGATCATCACCATCTGAAACGTGGTCTTGAACTTTCCCCAATAACTTGCCGCGATGACCACGCCCTTGTCGGAGGCCACGAGACGGAAGCCGCTGATGATAAATTCCCGGCTGATGATGACAATGACGATCCAGGAAGGAATCCTGCCCATCTCCACCAGACAGATCATGGCCGCGCATACCAGCAGTTTATCCGCCAATGGATCCATGAACTTCCCAAAGGTAGTCACTAGATTGTACTTCCTGGCTATTTTTCCGTCCAGCAGGTCCGTCAGGCTGGCAATGACGAAAAGCGCCAGGGCGATCCATTTTCCGGCAGTCCCCCCTAGAGGAGTCAGCATAAACGCTACGAAGGGAACTATCATGATCATTCTCAGTATGGTTAATTTATTCGGCAGATTCATTTTCCAATTCTCCTATCAAATCATATTCATGGGATCCCGTGATGCGCACCTTCACCAGATCCCCGCTCATCAGTCCGGTTCTTGACGTATGGAGGAATACAAGGCCGTCTACCCCCGGCGCATCCCGATAAGTCCGGGCCACATAGACATCCTCTTCCTCCATCCGCCCTTCTATGATGGCCGTAACCGCGCTGTCCTTTGCATCCTCCGCCTTCTCAAAGGCAATGGCCTGCTGCAGTTCCATCAGCTCCGCCCTGCGCGCCTCCTTTACTTCCTGGGGTATCTGCCCCTCCATGTCCGCGGCAGGCGTCCCTTCTTCCTGGGAATAGGTGAAAACCCCCAACCGGTCAAATTCCATCTCGTTCACGAAGCGGTATAATTCGATATAATCCTCCTGGTCCTCCCCGGGAAATCCGCTGATCAGCGTGGTACGCAGACAGATATCCGGAATTTCCTTCCGCAGCGTCCCGATGCATTCCCGCAGCTCCTTTTGGCTGGTCCGCCTTCCCATCCGACGCAGGATCCGATCCGACGCATGCTGAATCGGCATATCCAGATAATGGCAGATCTTTGGCTCCTCCTTTATGGTTTGAATCAGTTCTTCCGTAATTTCCTCCGGGTAGCAGTACAGAATCCGGATCCAGGAAAGCCCTTCTATCCTGCACAGGCGATGGAGCAATTCAGGCAGGGCTTTACGGCCGTAGAGGTCTTTTCCGTAAACCGTAGTTTCCTGCGCCACAAGGATCAGCTCTTTTACGCCGCCTTCAGAAAGCTTCTCCGCCTCCTCCACCAACGCTTCTATGGGAACGCTGCGATAGCTCCCCCGTACTTTAGGAATGATGCAGTAGGTACAGCGTTTGTCACACCCTTCCCCTATTTTCAGATAGGCATAATGGCCGCCAGTGCTTACGCTGCGCCGCTTCCCATAGACCAAAGAGGCATTCGGATCAGTGATATAGTCCTTCCTGTCCCCTGCGCAGGAGCTCTCCAGCGCCTCTGCCACCCGATCGATGGCCATGGTGCCGATTATGGCATCCACCTCAGGGATGTCTTCTCTGATCTCCTTCGCATATCTCTGAGCCAGGCATCCCGCGACGACCAACGCTTTCAACCTGCCCGCCGCCCTTCGCTCCGCCAGTTCCAGAATAGTCTGGATGCTTTCTTCCTTGGCGTCCCCGATGAAGCAGCAGGTATTGACCACTACAGCCTCCGCCTCCTCCTCATCATCCGTAAACGTATATCCCTTTTCCGCCAACATTCCCAGCATCATTTCCGTATCCACCAGGTTCTTATCACAGCCCAGAGAAACAAACGCAACCTTCATCTTTCCTCACAATCCGCCGCTCAAAGCAGCTCCCACATCCGGAATTGGCAGATGCCAAAGGGAGGATTGAAAAAGAGAAATGCCCAGGCTGTCTCTCCTCTCCAGGCGATTTCTCTTATCGCTGTGATCAGGCCTCCCTTTAGGCGCTCAGTCCTCTTCCGAACCAAACCTGGATCCATCAGATTCCATCTCCTCATCCCCAAGGATCTTGATCTTGCCTTCGTTCAGTTCTTCCACGGCCACGGACAGGGGCTTCATGCCCGTTTTCATATTCACCAGGGCCTCATCTCCCCCGATGATCTGTCTCGCCCTTTTGGACGTAGCCATCACGATGGAATAGCGGCTGCTCACCACCTTGCTCTCCCCCGGTTCCACATCGCTGTTTACCACTTTCATTAGATCGCTGTAAGACGGATGCAACATAAGCTTATTCTCCTTTCACCAACGCGTCCAATCCGGAACGGATGTCCGCAATAAACTGTTCATTCCTGCCTGGAGCCCTGCGCGCCGCCGTAATAATGGCATGCATTTCCCGCACGCAGGCCTCCAGATCGTCATTGATTATAATATACTCATAGTTCTCAATTCCCTTTGATTCCTCTTTTGCACGCTCGAGGCGCCTGCGGATCACCTCTTCCTCCTCCGTCCCCCTTCCCGCGAGACGGCGTCTCAATTCCTGCGCATCGGGCGGCATCACAAACAGAAGGAGGGACTGCGGGAATCTTTCCTTAACCTTCATGGCTCCCTGGATCTCAATCTCCAAGATCACATCTTTTCCCTGCTCCAGGCAGCTTTCCACATACTGCTTCGGCGTGCCGTAATAATTGCCGCAGTACTCGGCATATTCCACCAGGCCGTCCTGTGCGATGGTGCGTTCGAACGTTTCTTTGTCCACAAAGAAGTAAGAAACCCCTTCCTGCTCTCCCTCCCGCGGCTTCCTCGTGGTCATAGAAACCGACAGGGCGTAATTATCATAAGTATGCAGGAGTTCCCGCATCAACGTGCCTTTTCCCACTCCGGAAAAACCGGAAACCACGATCAGGATCCCTTTATGCTTCATCGTATTCCTCCCGTCCGGTCTGTGCACGGTTGGCTATGGTTTCCGGAAGGAGCGCCGAAAGCACCACCTGTCCGTTTTCCATCACCAGCACGGCCTTCGTCTTCCTTCCCTGCGTCGCGTCAACCGCCGTACCCGCCTCCCGGGCCGTCTGCACCATCCGCTTGATCGGGGCGGACTCAGGGCTAACCACTGCGATCACCTTTTCCGTATTCACGATATTTCCAAAGCCCACATGAATAAATTGACTCATAAGCCCTCCGGATGGTCATTCAATATTCTGTATCTGTTCCCGTACCTTTTCGATCTCCGTTTTCAGCTCAATGGCCCGGTTGGAAGTTTCCAGATCCCCTGTCTTAGAAAGGATGGTGTTGGCTTCCCGATTCATTTCCTGCGCGATGAAATCCAGTTTCCGTCCTATGCTTCCGCCCTGGAGCAGGGTTTCCCGAGTAGTCCCGATATGGCTGCGCAGACGCACCAGTTCCTCATCCACGCAGACTTTATCCGCAAAGATCGTCACTTCGGTCAATAAACGGTTTTCATCCACCTGGGCGTCTCCCAATAGCTCCTTCACCTTGTTCTCCAGCATCAGGCGGTACTCTTCCACGATCTGGGGAGACCGCTCCTCTATGAAACCCACATGCCCCAGCATCCCGTCCAGTTTACCCAGAAGATCCTTCTTCAGATTTTCCCCTTCCTCGACCCTGGCCTGGGTGAGCGCCTGAGCCGCGCCGCGCACGGCCTTCTCCAGGGCTTTCCAGATTCCTTCTTCATCCACATTCTTCTCTTCCATGGTGAATACTTCAGGGAATCTGGCCAATGTGGAGATACGAATGTCATCCGCCAGTGAAAATTCGTCCGCCATCTCTTTCAAATACTTCACGTATTCGGCGGCAACATCCCGGTTGTACCGAACCGTCACGTTGTTTTCCGTATAGTCCTCGTAGGAAAGGTAGATATCCACCTTTCCCCTCTGGATGTACTCCTTTAACAATCCTCGGATGGAAGCCTCAAAGAAATTCAGCTTTTTGGGCATCTTCATGCTCACATCCAAATATCTGTGATTTACGGATTTCATTTCCACAGTAATCTTACGCTGTTCTTCACAGATCTCACATCTTCCGAAACCGGTCATGCTCTTTATCATCTGTCCTATCCTTACCCTTTCGGAGGAATCTATTCCCATAATCCATTTTATTATAAGGCACGTGGAGCATCCAGTCAAGATTCATGCCGTGGGAAACTTTCACGAGGTTCCACAATAGTGCCGATATAATTCTCTCGTTTTATGTTTCATCAACTCTATTAGCTCTACTGGTTCCAATACGGTTGCGTGACTCCCCAGAGGCAAAAGATAATCCGCAACCCATTCCAAAGTTGCATGGCGTATTTCCATATCGATGATCCCGCCGCCGACAGAAAAAGTTTTTAATCCCCTTGCCAGCAGACATTCTGTTTCGCAGCGCTTGACGCCTATATCGGTCAGTTGGATTTTTATGTGGTAATCGTTTCCGATTTCCAGATTTTCAAAATAATCCTGCATGGATGCAGGAACCGGATATTTCCCTTTGGGGTAGGGCTTTTCCTCCAGAATTTCTTTCATACGGTCGATGCGGAACTCTCTGATTTGATTTGCCGCCGTACAATATGCGGGACAATACCAAAGCCCGTTCATAGCGTATAAGCCGATTGGTATAATAGTGCGTATCCTTTCAGAATGTACCGAGGAATACCGAATCGTTGCGGCATGACCGTTTACAACAATGCGGAACATTGATTTCAGTAATGGTGAATCACAATGTCTGTCCGGAACCCAAAATACCACTCTATTCTGAATCTGTGCGATGCTGCTTTGTATATCTAACGGCAAGCAGTTCAAAAACTTTTTTAAAACTGATATTGTTTCTCGCCCAAAGGGTAAATCGCGGTAGAATTGCAAAGCTTGGCAGGCAAAAAATATGGCTTCCGCCTCGCTTTCCGAAAAAGTAATCGGCGGCAAAATGCGCTTTTTCAAAATATGATACCCGCCAGCAGCCCCAACTTCTGAATAAAGGGGAAAGCCCGCTTGCTCTAATGCCTGCAGATCGCGAAGAATGGTACGTTTTGACACGGAAAATTCCTTTGCCAATTCACTCACCGTAAAATCTTTTTTTGCGTTTATTGTGATCATCATTTCAATAAGACGTTCTGCCTTCGACATTTTTTCAATTCCTTTCCGAATAGTGACATACTTTGTCATCATTCTATGATAAACTATCCATGTACTGAATTCAATATATCAGCAAAACGAAAGGAAAAGAGGAAGGAGAATATCGTATGGAAAAATTGATGTATCTGATGATGATCGAGAAAAGTAAAACCTATAATAAGATGACCAAAAAGGTAGTCATGGAACACGTCGAAAATATAAGAAAATTGGACGATGAAGGAAAGCTGGAAATCTGCGGTGTCTTTAAAGGCTATCCCGGAATGGCAGGGATGTATATCCTAAAAACGGAAAGCCGTGAAGAAGCAATAGAAATCTGTAATGCGGAACCGTTGGTTCTGGGAGGATATGCAACCTATCAATTGGTCGGTTTACAGATTGCAAACAGGGAAAATAATTACCTGCTGTAATCCTTGTAAAGGTTCTTAGGGACACTGTCGCTCCCGCCGTCATATAAAATCCGCCCGTTCCAGCAATCAGCCGGATCGGACGGATTTACGCTTCACGTTCCTTGACTCACAATCGCGCAGGTTTCCCTGGCAATCGCCAGTTCTTCATTGGTGGGGATTACCAGGGCCTTTGCCCCTTCTCCCGGCTTGGAGACAATGATCTCCTGCCCTCTTACATGGTTGGCTGCATCATCCAGGACGATTCCCAGCCAAGACAGGCTGGCGCAAATCAGGCTTCGCACGAGAGGGCTGTTCTCTCCCACACCGGCAGTAAAGCAGACGGCATCCACGCCGCCCATCTGCGCCGCATAGGATCCGATATATTTCAATACCCTGTGGCAGAAAACCTTAAGGGTACGGACAGCCGCTTCTTCCCCCTTCCCATAGGCTTCCTCCAGATCACGGAAATCGGAGGAAAAGCCGTCGGAAAGCCCATATACGCCGGACTCTCTGTTCAGAATATCCATGATCTCATCCACCCCTTTCCCTTCTTTGTGGGCGATGAATTCCATGATGGCAGGATCGATATCTCCGCTTCTGGTTCCCATCACCAACCCTTCCAAAGGGGTCAAGCCCATGGAGGTGTCCACACATTTTCCGTATTGCACGGCGGATACGGAAGCGCCGTTCCCCAGGTGGCATACGACGAGTTTGAGTTCCTCCAGCGGACGGCCCAGCAGAGCTGCAGCCCTTCCCGATACATAGGCATGGCTGGTTCCATGGAAACCGTATCTTCTGATTTTGTAGTCTCTATAATAGCGATAAGGAATGCCGTACAGATAGGCTTCTTCCGGCATGGTCTGGTGAAAGGCTGTATCGAATACGCCCACCATGGGAACATTGCCCATAAGCGCTTCGCAGGCTTCGATTCCGATCAGGTTAGCTGGATTATGCAGCGGTGCGAGCTCGCAGCATTCCCGGATCGCCCCCTTCACTTCATCCGTAATCAGGGTGGAACCGGCAAAATGTTCCCCGCCGTGCACAATGCGATGGCCCACCGCGTCAATGCAGGAAAGGCTGTCTATTACGCCGCTTTCCGGATCGGTCAGAGCCTCTAAAACCAGCCGAATGGCATCCCTGTGATCCTTCATCTCTTTTTCCGTAATCTTCTTTTCGCCCGATGCAGGCGTATAGACCAGGCGGCTTCCCGGAATAGCGATCCGTTCACAAAGTCCCTTTGCAATCAATTTCTCACTTTCCGCATCGATCAACTGAAATTTCAGGGAAGAACTCCCGCAGTTAATGACCAAAACGTTCACAACACTACCCCCGTTTTTTACTCCCTTACGCCAGCTGTGCCTGTACTGCTGTGAGAGCCACCACGCCCACGATATCTTCCCAGGAACATCCTCTGGACAAATCATTCACCGGCTTGGCAATCCCCTGGAGCATGGGTCCATAGGCCTCCGCCTTTCCGAGACGCTGTACCAGCTTGTAACCGATGTTGCCCGCATCCAGGTTCGGGAAAATCAATACGTTGGCCTTACCCGCCACTTCGCTTCCCGGCGCCTTGGATTTGGCGATCTTGGGAACCAAAGCCGCATCCGTCTGCAGTTCTCCGTCCAGCGTCAGATGCGGATATTCCTCATGGGCGATCTCCACCGCCCGCACCACCTTGTCCACCAGCGGATGGCTGGCGCTTCCTTTCGAAGAGTGGGAAAGCATGGCGATAATAGGCTTGGCATCCACCAGCTGCTTAAAGCTCTTGGCGCTGGTATCCGCAATGGCCGCCAGTTCTTCAGACGTAGGATCCTGGTTCAGTCCGCAGTCCGCGAACAAGAACGTCCCATTCTCCCCGTACTGGCAGTCCGGCACATCCAAGATGAAAAATGCGGAAACCAGCTTCACGCCGGGCGCCGTACGCAGAATCTGCAGGGAAGGCCTGAGCACATCCGCCGTGGCATGACACGCTCCTGCCACCATCCCGTCCGCATCATTTGCCTTTACCATGAGTACGCCGAAGGTCAAATAATCATTCAACAGTTTTTCCCGCGCTTCTTCTATCGTCATGCCCTTCGCTTTTCTCAATTCATATAAGAGCTGGGCATACTCCTCAAATTTTTCCGTCCTGGTGGGGTCGATCACCTTCACTCCCGTCAGGTCAACCTCCAGCCAGCCGGCGCCGTCCATAATCTTCTCTTCATTGCCCACCATGATAATATTAGCAAGATCCTCTTCGATCACATGGGAAGCCGCGATCAGCGTTCTTTTGTCCGTAGTCTCAGGCAGGACAATCGTCTTCTTGTCCGCCCTCGCCTTTTTTTTGATCAGGTCAATATAAGACATATCCCCATAACTCCTTTCCATAATATCTACGGATCCCGGACCAGTGTTCCCGTTTCGATACCCCTTAACTTAAACCGGGCTGGCATAACGGGAGCTGCGCGCTCCTGGGAACCCGATTCCTGCCCGTGCCCATATCATTTCAGGCACAAACTTTCTCTGAAAAACGGACACAGGTATGAGAATGCACCCATACAACCAGGCGCGTACGCTCAGCGCAGCGAATCCGCAGAACCGTTGCATAGAT
>CANSTU010000070.1 GCA_947650005.1 uncultured Lachnospiraceae bacterium | reverse complement strand
GGGCGCTTTCAACCGCCCTGAATAAAATGCGTGCCCTGCACGCAGAGGGGAGCAAAGTTGAAAGAAGGGCGCTTTCAACCGCCCTGAATAAAATGCGTGCCCTGCACGCAGAGGGGAGCAAGGTTGAAAGAAGGGCGCTTTCAACCGCCCTGAATAAAATGCGTGCCCTGCACGCAGAGGGGAGCAAAGTTGAAAGAAGGGCGCTTTCAACCGCCCTGAATAAAATGCGTGCCTTGCACGCAGAGGGGAGCAAAGTTGAAAGAAGGGCGCTTTCAACCGCCTTGATTGAAATGCGTGCCTTGCACGCAGAGGGGAGCAATGCATGAAAGAAGAAAAGCTGCAGGAATTGTTGGATTCTCTATCCATGGTTGAGAAGATCGGACAGTTGGTTCAGGTTCCTGGTCCTGTTCTGGAAGCACAGGGCCAGGAGCTGGGGGTTCGGGATGCCCTGGGAATCAGTGAAGAGATCATCCAAAACGTGGGTTCCACCTTAAACGTGGTGGGGGCCGATCAGATCCGCAGGGTACAGAAAGCCTATTTGGAAAAGAGCAGGCACAAGATCCCGCTTTTGTTCATGGCGGATATTATCTATGGTTTCCGGACCGTTTTTCCCATTCCTTTGGCGCTGGGGTGCACATTTGATCCAGAACTGTTGAAGAAGCTGTGTGTGGCCACGTCGAAGGAAAGCGTGGCAGCGGGAGCGCAGGTCACCTTTTCTCCCATGGCGGATCTGGTGAGGGATGCCAGGTGGGGCCGATGCCTGGAGTCCACAGGGGAAGATCCTTATATGAACTGCCGGTATGCGGCCGCTATGGTGGAGGGATTCCAGGAAGGGCTGCAGGAGGAGGGGGCTGGAAAAGGTATGGCCTCCTGTGTGAAACATTTTGCAGCCTATGGCGCGCCGGAGGGCGGAAGGGATTATAATACGGTGGACATGTCCGAACGCAGGCTCCGTCAGGAGTATCTTCCTTCTTATAAAGCCGGCGTGGACGCGGGTTGTGAAATGATCATGACCTCCTTCAATACGGTAGACGGCATTCCCTCTACCGGAAATAAATGGCTTATGGACGATGTGCTCCGGAAGGAATGGGGGTTTGAAGGCGTTGTCATCACGGATTATGCCGCTATTGCGGAGCTGATGGCCCATGGCGTGGCGGAGGACGGAAAAGAGGCGGCCAGGCTGGCCATGGAAGCGGGCGTGGATATCGATATGTGTACGGATTGCTATGCCAACAACCTGGAAGCTCTTATTCGGGAGGGCTCCATCGACGAGACACAGCTCGACCAGGCAGTGATGAGAGTCCTTCGTTTGAAGAATAAACTGGGCCTTTTTGAGGATCCCTTCCGGGGGGCGGATGCTGTCAGAGAAAAGGAAGAAATCTTAACGCCAAAACATCGGGGACTGGCCCGGGAGGCGGCCATAAAGTCCATGGTTCTTTTGGAAAATAAGGAAGAACTGCTTCCTTTGTGTAGGGAGGATTTCCAGGGGGAGAAGAAGATCGCCCTGATCGGCCCTTTTGCGGATAACAGGGATGCGCTTGGTATGTGGGCGATTCATGGAGACAAAGACGCGGTGGTGACCGTAAAACAGGCATTCTTGGAAAATATCGCTCCTGAAAGTCTGGTCTGCACGGAAGGATGCGAGACGATGCTGGCGGAAGACTATACGGATCTTCTAGCTTTCTACGAGCAGACAGGAAAAGCCGCTTGGAGTACGGAAAAGAGAAAAGGGGAAATGGAACGCGCCCTGGCTTTGGCCGCGGAGGCTGATGTGGCTGTTTTGGCGTTGGGAGAATCGGAGCTCCAGGGCGGGGAAGGCGGAAGCCGGACGAAGCTCACCATTCCCGGGGACCAGCTGGAACTTCTGCGCCGGGTAAGGAAATGCGCCAGAAAGGTGGTGGTCCTGCTGTTTGGCGGCCGTCCCCTTATCTTGGACGAGGTGAAGGAACTGGCCGATGCACTGCTCCTGGTATGGTATCCCGGCACAGAAGGGGGCCATGCGATCTGCGATGTGCTCTTTGGCAGCAGGGAACCGGAGGGCAGACTTTCCATGAGCCTGCCGCGCAGCGTGGGACAGATGCCTTTGTACTACAACGCATTTTCTACCGGAAGGCCCTATGACGGCAAGACGCCCATCCGTTTTTTCTCCAGATATACGGATTGTGACAACACGCCCCTCTACCCTTATGGATATGGCCTGGCCTATCATAAGGCCGCATACGGCCCGGTTCATTTGGACAGCCATACGCTAGACCGGGAAGGAAAGATCGAAGTTTCCGTGGAGATCGCCAACGAAAGCAGCCGGGCGGGCATGGAAACGGCTCAGCTATATATCCAGGACATGGCCGGCAGCGTGGTACGCCCTGTGAAGGAATTGAAAGGGGTCTGCAAAGTATTCCTGGAGGCAGGAGAGAAAAAGACCGTCACCTTCCAGATAACGGAGGATATGCTACGTTTCTATGGAAAACGGCTGCGCTATGAATCGGAGCCGGGAAAGTTCCGCGTAACTATAGCGCCTGACAGCAGCTGTCAACTTCAGGAGGAATTCAACCTGGTATAGAAAGCGTGTAGGAAATTTCTGCGCGATCCGCCTGGATGCATGATAAGCGTCCTATGCGGTCAACTAAAGGCCCTGGAAGCTCTTGGCAAGAGGGCTGCCATGGCCTTCAGTTGACCGCATTGTGATAAAGGCCACGCTTTTATAAGGTCTGCGCCAATAAGATCTGTCTAAAATGTTGCTGGAAATCAATTGCTGCCGCTCTGCTTGCGTAGGATGGTTCTGAAACGTATCGTTTTCCGTAAGATACGTAAGACAGGTATCGGAGGGCTCTGCGGCCCTCTTTTTCCCTGCCGCTATGCCATACTTCGGTCTTGATGGGGAATGGGGCAGCGCTTTGCGGAACAATCGTTGAAGAACTTTATCGAATTCCGGCCACGATTTCAGCGGCCATTTTCGGTCTGTTCATGGAATAGATATGGATGCCCTCCACTCCGGAAGCCTTCAGGCCGCGAATCTGTTCGACGGCATAGGCGATTCCCGCTTTGCGCATCTCGGAAGGGTCGTCTCCGTAGGTGGCGATGAGATCTGCCAGTTTTTTAGGCACACAGGAGCCGGACAGAGAGACGGTGGTTCCCAGCTGCTTGGAGGAAGTGATGGGCATAATCCCCGCACAGATCGGGACGGTGATGCCTGCCTTCCGGGCCCGTTCATAAAAGTGGAAGAAGCTCTCATTGTCGAAGAAGAGCTGGGTAATGAGGAAACTGGCGCCGGCATCGCACTTCTTTTTCAGATTTTCCAAATCCTGTTTGGGAGTATCTGATTCATAGTGTTTTTCCGGATAGCATGCACCTGCGACCTGCAGATCCGTATGCTCCTTCAGATAGGCGATCAGGCTGTCCGCATGGGAAAACTCCCTGGATTCGTATTGTTCGTCGCTCATCCAGGCGGGACGGTCGCCCCGCAGGGCCAGTACGTGATGGATTCCCCCTTCCTCTAACTGCCCACATACGGCGTCGATGTCTTCCAGCCGGGATCCTACACAGGTCATATGGGCCAGCGCCTGGATATGGAGCCGGTTCTGGATATAGGATGCGATTTCCACCGTCTTTTTGGATTTGCTGCCGCCTGCCCCATAAGTCACGCTGATGAAATCAGGGGAGAGCTGCGCCAGCTGATCCAGGACGGAGAAGCAGTTGGCAAATTCGTCTTCTTTTTTGGGCGGGAATACCTCAAAGGAAAGAAGCGGCCTGTCTTTTGTAAAAAGATCGTTGATCATAACATACCTCGCAGATACAATAGAGAATTAAATTTGACTGAAATCGAAGAATATCGTAACATGTCAAGAAAGGAATTTCAAGGCCGGCTTTTGAAACGGCACGCCAATTGCAGGAATCGCTCGGCGTTCCCTCTGTGTTTCCCATGCGCGGTTGGCGCCAAAGCAGGACGGAGCAGGGGCAAAGGGCCGCGGCCATTCAGCGCTTCGGGAGGGAGACAGCCATTTGCGCAGGTCTCCGGACGCGGAGGGTTGAACGATTCATGCCGTTGGCATAGATCAAAAAAAGGTCTTTGCAGCCATTTTTCAACCATGAATTTATGCCTGCCAAAGCAGGCATGAAAGTTAGTATGATACAATCGCTGCGACATCCTAATGGGAATGTGGACTGCGTCAAGGAGGAGATTAAAAGATTCAATCTCTGGATTCGGATACGTGCTTTATGCGCAGATGGTTTTCCCCAGAATTGCCTGCTCCGATTATCCCGAATTTTTTAGAGGGAACGCACGAATATTCCAATTGTTTTCTACGTTTCGGGATAATCCAACTTTCGGTATAACGCGTTAAAGCACGCAGATGGGAGACAACGATGGATATTTATCGAGTAAACAAACTATATGGGACCCCCAACCTAGCATCGGGATTCCGGGTCAGGGTGCCAGGCTCTAAGAGCATTACCAACAGGGCGCTTCTTCTTGCTATGCTCGCTGACGGCGGGTGTGAGCTGATGGGCGCGCTGTTCAGCGATGATTCCCGCTATCTGCTGCGGTGTATTGAGGAATTGGGGTTTGAAATAGACTTCGATGAAAGAGAAGAGCGGATTTACATACAAGGGCTTTCCGGAAGGATTCCGAAACGGGAGGCCCGGGTATATGTGGGAAGCGCGGGAACGGCGGCTCGTTTCTTGACGGCGCTTTTAGGGCTGAAGGAAGGGATATGGCATCTGGATTCATCGGAGCAGATGCGAAGAAGGCCGATGCGTCCCCTCCTTTCTTCCCTGCAGGAACTGGGAGTCCGCGTGGCGTATGAGGGAGAGGAAGGCCATTTCCCCTTTACGCTTATGGGAGAAAGGAACGGAAAGAAAAGGATTTCTGTGGATATCGGGCACAGCAGCCAGTTTTTGAGCGCCCTTCTGATCGCGGCGGGAAGCGGCGGGGAGGATTTGGAGATCGAAGTGGAGGGAAGTCACGGAATGGCCTATATCGATATGACGGTGCGGATGATGGAGCAGTTTGGCGTATCCGTCATGAATCGGGGCGGGATATACCGGGTTTCCGGAACAGGCGGATATGCGCATCGGGATTATGTCATTGAGCCGGATGTCTCCGCGGCATGCTATTTCTATGGCATGGCGGCGCTTTTAGGGGTAGGATGCGTGGTGGAGAGGGTGCATTTTTCTTCCCTACAGGGAGATGTGGAATTCCTGCGCATCCTGGAGCGGATGGGGTGTACATTGTCGGAGGAGGAGGCGGGAATTCGGCTTCAGGGTCCTTCTGGGGGAAGGCTGAAGGCAGTCAAGGCCGATATGCACGCCTGTTCCGATCAAGCGATCACCCTGGCGGCTATAGCGCCTTTTGCGGACGGGCCGGTGGAGATCACCGGGATTGGCCACATCCGATATCAGGAGAGCGACAGACTGAAAGCGATGGCCGCACAGCTGGAGCGAATCGGGATCCGATGTGAGGAAAGGGAAGACTCCATACGGGTCTGTCCCGGCATGCCGCTACCGGGACGGATAGAAACCTATGATGATCATCGTATGGCGATGGGATTCTCCCTCGTCGGCCTGCGGACAGAGGGGATTGAGATCGAGGATCCGGGCTGCTGCCGAAAAACCTTTGAGAACTATTTCCAGGTTCTGGACGAAGCAACATCACAGCTGACGGCCGGGAAAGCGGCCGGGCGGATGGTTTCTGGGACCGATTAGTAACAGTTCGGATTAAGTCTGAACTGTTACGCATCCAGCCATGTAAATCGCATGCAGGCGGGCTGGATGCATGACAGCCCCTGCGCTTTGAATGTGTATTTGATAAATGAACAGACCTTCCTGAACCGATATACCGACTATTCCCTGCCGTCCCAGCAGTAGGTACACAGTCGTTCCCTGGGAATCCCAATGGAGTCGATCATGTCATCCAGCCGGTTATAACGCAAGGTGGTGAAATTGAGCTGTTCTCCGATGCGTTCCACCATCGTTTGAAACTGGGGGGATTCCGGGTCGGAATAGACATCCAGGTTCACATATTTATTGTCCCCCTCCAAATCCCGGATTACGCGCCTGGTGATCAGATCCATTTCCGAGGTGGAACGGGAGAAATTCAGGTATTTGCAGCTGTAGAGCAGGGGAGGGCAGGCCGGACGGATATGGACTTCCCTGGCGCCGCTGGCATACAGGAATTCCGTGGTTTCCCGCAGCTGCGTTCCGCGTACGATGGAATCGTCGATGAGAAGCATGCTGCGATCCTGAATCAGGTCGCCCACCGGGATCAGCTTCATGCGGGCGATCAGGTCCCTCTTACTCTGGATGGTCGGCATGAAGGAACGGGGCCATGTAGGGGTATATTTAATGAACGGCCTGGAAAAAGGGATGCCCGATGTGTTGGCATAGCCGATGGCGTGCGCTGTACCCGAATCGGGCACACCCGCCACGATATCCGGGGATACGTTGTCCCGCTTCGCCATGGACGCTCCGCAGTTGTAACGCATTTTTTCCACGCTGATTCCTTCATAGGAAGAAGAGGGGTAGCCGTAGTAGACCCACAGAAAAGTGCAGATTTTCATATCTTTTCCGGGTTTGGCCAATGTCTTTACGCCCTCTGGCGTGATAATGGCGATTTCCCCCGGGCCAAGTTCCCGCTCGTTCACGTAGCCCAGATTCAGATAGGCAAAACTTTCGAAGGAGACGCAGTAGGCGTTATCCTTTTTCCCGATCGCCACGGGTGTGCGCCCCATCCGGTCCCTGGCAGCATAAATGCCCCGCGGGGTCATGATCAGGATCGTCATAGAGCCTTCGATCAGCTCTTGGGCGTATTGGATTCCCTCGATTAAATTTTCTTTTTGATTAATGATGGTGGCTACGAGTTCCGTGGCGTTGATGGAACCGCCGCTCATTTCCAGGAAATGGATATGGGATGAAACCAACAGCTTGGAAATGATATCGTCCGTATTGTTGATCTTTCCCACGGTGGCAATGGAATAAGTCCCGTGGTGGGATCGCACGATGAGGGGCTGGGGTTCATAATCGGAGATGCTTCCGATGCCCAGGAATCCCTTCATATCGTTGATCTCTTTATCAAATTTCGTTCTAAACGGTGCATTCTCTATATTATGGATGGCCCTGTCAAAACCGTGTTCCCGGCTGTAAACGGCCATGCCGGCCCTCCTGGTTCCCAGGTGGGAGTGATAATCCGTTCCGAAGAAAAGGTCAAAAACACAGTCTTCCTTTGATGCTACGCCAAAAAATCCGCCCATTTTTACTCCCATCTGCGTGCTTTAGCACGCGCTCAAATCGTATACGATGCTTTGTCCGCCCAAATGCGCATTCTGCGCGCTCATACTTCTTTCCGTTTTGCCGCCTCTGCGGAACTATCCGGCAGGGAAACGAAACGCCCTTGTCTGCGGTTATTGCGAAATACGAAATTATTTTAACATGAAAATCCAGGGTTGTATAGATTTCTTTCATTCGCCTGTTGACTTTTTGGAAAACAGGCCATACAATAGGATACATAAAAATGAGTGAGAACAAAAGCGATGATGGCGCATAAAGGGATATATCTTCCGATAGAGAATGGGAGTCGCCGGCTGTAAGCTCCCTGCGGTTCAGATAGATCTCAATTTTCACGCCGGAGCTGTCCCTTTGAAAGCCCGAAGGAAGGGCGGTAGAGGGGAACGCGGGGCACGTTACGTCCAAAGGAGAGCCTGTTGCCGAAGATATATCCATATGCGGAGGAAAACAGGAATGTGGGTGGTACCGCGGAGATTTTTCGTCCCAGCATAGTTATGCTATGCCGGGATTTTTTTGTGTGCACAGAGGCGTTTCCCAGGCTTAGGGCGGAGCGATTGGCATCGTCCCCGGCGGGAGAGGTAAAGCAGGGAGCAGGAGAGGGAAGTTTTCCGATCCTTTACTCCACAGAGTTTGTGTCTGCGCTGCATCCACAAATTCTGTTATGCGCAAAGAGCAGCGCAGAAATGAGGAAATTTTATGAAAGATAGGCTGGAACAGATCAGGGAAGAGGTAAAGAGACAGATAGAAGCGGCTGGAACCCTGGACAGACTCAATGAGGTACGGGTGAGCGCCCTTGGTAAAAAGGGAGCGTTGACAGAGGTGCTCAAGGGCATGAAGAGTGTGGCGGCAGAGGAACGGCCGAAGATTGGGCAGATGGTGAACGATACCAGGGCCGAGATCGAAGCCATGCTGGAGAATACGAAAAAAAGGATGGAAGCCGCTCTCCGGGAAGCCAGAATGAAGGAAGAGGTCATTGACGTGACGCTTCCGGCGAAGAAAAACCAGGTGGGGCATCGCCATCCCAATACCATCGCCCTGGAGGAAGTGGAACGCATTTTTGTCGGCATGGGTTATGAAGTGGTGGAAGGGCCGGATGTGGAAAAGGATTATTATAACTTCGAAGCGCTCAATATCCCCAAAAACCATCCCACAAGGGACGAACAGGATACCTTCTATGTATCCGATGAAGTGGTGCTGCGTACCCAGACATCTCCGGTACAGGTTCGGGAAATGGAGAAAGGGAAGCTTCCTATCCGTATGATCGCCCCTGGCAGGGTATTCCGCTCCGACGAGGTAGATGCCACCCATTCCCCTTCCTTCCATCAGGTTGAAGGGCTCGTCATTGACAAGCATATCACCTTTGCAGATTTGAAGGGAACATTGGCAGAGTTTGCAAGGGAACTTTTCGGGGAAGAAACCAGGGTGAAATTCCGCCCCCATCACTTCCCGTTCACGGAACCCAGCGCTGAGGTGGATGTGTCCTGTTTCAAGTGCAAAGGTGAAGGGTGCCGTTTCTGCAAGGGATCGGGCTGGATTGAAATCCTCGGCTGCGGTATGGTGCATCCCAGGGTATTGTCCATGAGCGGTATCGATCCGGAGGAGTATACGGGTTTTGCCTTCGGCATGGGGTTGGAACGGATTGCCCTTCTGAAATATGAAATAGACGATATGCGCCTGTTGTATGAAAATGATATCCGGTTCCTGAAGCAGTTCTAATCGGGAAGAAACGGGAAGTCGGTTTGGATGGATGCCTATGGGGCAGAAGGAAAGGAAATTATATTATGAATACAACATTATCATGGATCAAAGCCTATGTGCCGGAATTGTCCTGCACGGATCAGGAATACTGCGATGCGATGACGATGAGCGGCACCAAGGTGGAGAATTATGAACGGCTGGATAAAAATCTGGAGAAAATCGTTATCGGCCGGATCGTTTCCATTGAGAAGCATCCGGACGCGGACAAACTAATCGTCTGCCAGGTGGATATCGGGAACGAGGTCATTCAGATCGTCACAGGGGCGCCCAACGTGCATGAGGGAGACAAGGTTCCCGTGGTGCTGGACGGCGGCAGGGTGGCGGGCGGCCACGACGGCGGCCCGCTGCCGGAGGAAGGGATCTTGATCAAGGCGGGCAAGCTGAGGGGGGTACCTTCCAACGGTATGATGTGCTCTATTGAAGAACTGGGCAGCAGCCGGGAGATGTATCCGGAAGCGCCGGAAATGGGCATTTATATTTTCGATGAAGATGTGCAGGTGGGCGCTGACGCAATAGAAGCGCTGGGACTGCGGGATACGGTTTTTGAATACGAGGTTACCAACAACAGGATCGACTGCTTCAGCATCCTGGGGATCGCCCGGGAGGTTGCGGCTACTTTCCGCAAGCCCTTCGTGCCTCCGGCTGTTTTAGTGAATGAAAATACAGAAAATGTGAATGATTATATCCGTGTGGAAGTACAGGACGCTGACCTATGTCCCCGTTACTGCGCCAGGGTGTGCACCGATATCAAGATCGGCCCCTCCCCTGAGTGGATGCAGAGAAGGCTGGCGGCCAGCGGCATCCGCCCCATCAATAACCTGGTGGATATTACCAACTATGTGATGGAGGAATACGGGCAGCCCATGCACGCCTATGACCTGGATACCATTGCGGGCCATAAAATCATCGTGCGCCGCGCCCAGGACGGGGACGAATTCCAGACTCTGGACGGACAGGTGCGGAAATTGGATAAAGATGTTTTGATGATCTGCGATGCGCAAAAAGAGGTGGGCATTGCCGGGATCATGGGCGGGGAGAATTCCAAGATTACGGACGATGTGAAGACCGTGCTGTTGGAGGCCGCCTGTTTTGACGGGACGAATATCCGTAAATCCGCCAAGAGGATTGGACTGCGCACGGATGCGTCCGGAAAATTCGAGAAGGGATTGGATCCCAACAATGCAGCGGATGCCATCAATCGGGCCTGCCAGCTCATTCAGGAGCTGGGCTGTGGCGAGGTGGCAAGCGGCATGGTGGATGTCTGTGCGCCGATGAAGGAGCGGGTGCGGATCGCCTTTGAGCCGGAACGGATCAATTCCCTTTTGGGCACCGATATTCCCCAAAAAGTGATGCTGGACTATTTCAAGGCTCTGGAATTTGATTATGATGAGACGGATAGGGTGTTGATCGCGCCCACCTTCCGGCAGGATATCGGGTGTTTCGCGGACGTGGCGGAGGAAGTGGCCCGATTCTACGGCTATGATAAGATTCCGACCACCCTTCCCAACGGGGAAGCCACCACGGGTAAGCTGCCCTTCAAGCTTCGGATCGAGGAAAAGGCCAGGGATATTGCGGAGTATTGCGGATTTTCCCAAGGGATGTGCTATTCCTTCGAGAGCCCGAAGGTATTCGACAGGCTTTTACTGGATGAAAATGACCCGCTGCGCCGTACCGTAAATATCACCAATCCCCTGGGAGAGGACTTTTCCGTGATGCGCACCGTTTCTCTGAACGGGATCCTCACCTCCCTGGCCACCAATTACAACAGGCGGAACAAGGACGTTAAGCTGTACGAACTGGGAAATGTCTATCTGCCCAGGGAGGATGCTGCGGGCAGCCTTCCGGAGGAACGGATGCAGTTTACCCTGGGCTTCTATGGAGAAGGGGATTTCTACACCATGAAGGGCGTGGTGGAAGAGTTCCTGGAGAGCATTGGCGTCAAAGAAAAGAGGGAATACGATCCGCAGGCAGCAGGAGAGGGGAAGTGCCTGAACTTCCTTCATCCGGGCCGTCAGGCACGGATCCTATGCAGCGGTACGGCTTTGGGCTATCTGGGTGAAGTGCATCCTGCGGTGCTGGACAATTATGGAATCGGAGCCAGAGCCTATGTGGCGGTGATGGATATGCCGGCCGTTCTTCCTTTGGCCACTTTTGAGAGGAAATATGAGGGGATTGCAAAATATCCTGCGGTAAACCGGGATATCAGCATGGTGGTCCCCAGGCAGATTCCAGTGGGAGCGATCGAAGGAATCATCGCCCAGCGTGGCGGCCGGATTTTGGAGAGCTATAGTCTGTTCGACATTTATGAAGGGGAGCAGATCAAAAAAGGGTTCAAATCCATTGCCTATACGCTCACATTCCGGGCAAAGGACAGGACATTGGAGGAAACGGATGTGTCCGCAGCTATGAAAAAAATCCTGAATGGGCTTCAAGGGCTTGGCATAGAGCTGAGAGCGTAGTACAATGAGATAAATGCGGCAGCCCGAAGGGCCGGGCTGCCCATAAGGTCTGTGTAAGTACTATCAGGAGAACGATGCCGGGCTATGGGTCTGGGTCAGAAAGGCGCGGGATGGAGAATGGATATCGGGGCAGTAAACCATGAGGTGGATTTTTTAAAGGCATTTGATCTTGCCACAAAGGAGAAGGTGGAGAAAGTACTTTTGAAGAACAGGATTTCCTATTTTATTGAATGGGATGATAGGCGTATAGGCGGCCTGTTCCGAAAACCGGGGAATCACTGTGCCTGTATGTTCCGTATCCACAGCGATGAGGTTCCCAGGGCCAAACAACTCCTGACGGCGGAATTGGATTTAAACGAAAAGGAAGGACAGGCACCTGAGGCGGAATATTTGAGTGCGCGATGAGGCGCGCAGATGGGAGCTAAAAATGGAAAAGAAAAATGTATGGAAGAATTGGCCGGCGGAAAAGGTGGCCGAGGCGAACGCCTTTGCCAGGGAGTACATGGATTTCCTGGACGCGGGTAAGACGGAGCGCGAATGTGTGGATACTCTGGTGAACCAGATTGAGAAGGAAGGTTATGTGGAACTGAATGCCCTGATCGAGAAGGGCGCGAAGCCGAAGCCGGGAGACAAAATCTATGCTGTGAACATGGATAAATGTCTGGTGATGTACCAGATCGGCAAAGCGCCTATGAGGGAAGGAATGAACATTCTGGGAGCGCATATCGACAGCCCCAGGATGGATGTGAAGCAGAATCCCCTTTATGAAGAAAGTGGGTTGGCCTATCTGGATACCCATTATTATGGCGGGATCAAGAAATATCAGTGGGTGGCGCAGCCCATGGCCATTCATGGCGTGGTGGTAAAGAAGGACGGCACCACCGTACTTGTGAATGTGGGGGAAAATGAGGATGACCCGGTATTTTTTGTCTCCGACCTGTTGATCCATCTGGCCGGCGAACAGCTGGAGAAGAAAGCCGCCAAGGTGATCGAGGGAGAGGCCCTGGATTTGATCGTGGGACACATGCCTCTTAAGGATACGGAGAAGGATGCGGTCACGGCAGGCGTCCTGAAGATCCTGAAGGAAACATACGATATTGAAGAAGCGGACTTCCTGTCTGCAGAGCTGGAGATCGTCCCTGCGGGAAAGGCCAGGGAAGCCGGATTTGACCGCAGCATGATTCTGGCCTACGGCCAGGACGACCGGGTATGCGCTTATACATCCGCCAGGGCTCTTCTTGCGCTGAAGGATCAGATAACTGATCGTACCGCCTGCTGTATCCTTGTGGATAAGGAAGAGATCGGCAGCGTGGGCGCCACCGGTATGCAGTCCCGTTTCTTTGAAAATGCCACTGCAGAACTGATGGAGCTGATGGGCGAATACAGCGAATTGAACTTGAGAAGAGGCTTGGCCAATTGCGTTATGCTCTCTTCGGACGTGAGCGCAGGCTATGACCCTTCCTATGCTGATAAATTTGAGAAAAAGAATGCGTCCTTCCTGGGAGAAGGTATGGTATTCAACAAGTTCACCGGCTCCAGAGGAAAAGGCGGATCCAATGACGCCAACGCGGAATACATGGCCCATATCCGTCAGATCATGGACAGCTCCGACATCGTGTTCCAGACGGCGGAACTGGGGAAGGTGGATGTGGGAGGAGGCGGAACCATCGCCTATATCATGGCACTCTATGGCATGAATGTGATCGACTGCGGCGTATCGGTGCTGAACATGCATGCGCCCTGGGAAGCCACCAGCAAGGCGGATGTATATGAGACCATGCGCGGATACGTGGCGTTCCTGGAAAAGGCCGGGATGTGATCCATGGAGGAACTGAAGACATCGGATTTTTACTATGAGCTTCCGCCAGAACTGATCGCCCAGGATCCTTTGGAGGATCGCTCCGCCTCCCGGCTGATGGTGCTCGACCGCGAAACCGGAAAAGTTTCCCACCATGTTTTTCGGGAGATTACATCTTTTTTGGAGCCTGGGGACTGCCTGGTACTGAACGATACGAAGGTGATTCCCGCCCGTCTGCTGGGCGTGCGTGAAGAGACGGGCGGTGCGGTGGAAGTCCTCCTGCTGAAACGCAGGGAAAGGGATGTGTGGGAAACGCTGGTGAAGCCTGGAAAAAAGGCCAGGCCCGGAACCCGTCTGGTATTTGGGGACGGACGGCTTGTCGGAGAGGTAACGGATGTGGTGGAGGAAGGAAACCGCCTGATCCGGTTTTCCTACGAAGGCATTTGGGAAGAGGTGTTAGACAGCCTGGGAGAAATGCCCCTTCCCCCCTATATTACTCACAAACTCCAGGATAAAAACCGCTACCAGACCGTCTATGCCAAGTATGAAGGTTCCGCTGCGGCGCCCACGGCAGGACTGCATTTTACGCAGCAGCTGTTGGAGGAACTGAAGGAAAAGGGCATAGAAACCGCCTATGTGACCCTGCATGTGGGGCTGGGGACTTTTCGGCCTGTGAAGGCGGAAAATCTGCGGGATCACCATATGCATGCAGAATATTATCAGATATCCAGGAAGGCTGCGGAGAAAATCAACCAAGCAAAGGAAAACGGGCATCGGGTCATCTGCGTGGGAACCACGAGCTGCAGAACGCTGGAGAGTGCCTGCAATGAAAACGGCCGCTTGGAGGAATGCTGCGGCGACACGGATATTTTCATCTATCCTGGATATCGTTTTCGGGCGTTGGATGGCCTGATCACCAATTTCCATCTGCCGGAATCCACTCTGGTGATGCTGGTTTCTGCCCTGGCAGGGAGGGAACGGATTTTGGCCGCCTATGATGAGGCGGTAAGGGAAAGATACCGTTTTTTTTCCTTTGGGGATGCGATGCTAATCAAATGATGCGGAAAGCTTACTTTTGCTGATAGATAAATAGAATTGGTTCGCCGTGTAAGAAAAAGGGAACCCCAGGGCTTGACTGCCCAGGGGTTCTTTTTATCGCTCCTTGTTCTTTGACAATGTCGGTGCTGGCGGAATGGAATCCTTTCGCGATAATCAGGGAATCTCACAAAAATCCAGAAACTTGCGGACGCAGGGATAGGGGCTTATTCCCTTGAGGCGGGCAAAGCCGATGTTGCGCGGAGGAATGGAAAGCGGCATGGGAAGGCGGAGCAGTTTTCCGGAAGATAGCTCCTCCTGTACGAAGTTTCTGATCACGCATGCAATTCCCAGGTCAATCCGAGCGAAGTCGATGAGAAGATCCATGGAAGTGGCTTCCAGGGTCTGCGCCGGAGTGATCTCTTCCAGAGTCAGATATTTATCCACATATTGTCTGGTGATGTTTTCTTTATCCAGCATCATTAGAGTGGAATTTTGCAGGATCTCCACAGAGGAATGGGAGATGGGATCCGATGCCTTCACGTCGTGGATTTGGCCGCGATATGCAGGGTCTTTTTTCTCGGATGGAGTGATGCGCTTATGGAGATTGTCCAGATAACGCGAGGTACATACGAAAATATCCTCTATCTCCAGGATTGGGTGGAAGGTGAGCCGGTCGAGCCGGTCATTTTCACCGATCAGGCCCACGTCCACAGCCCCGTCCTCCAAGGCCTGCATGGTTTGATAGGTAGACTGGCAGGAGATGGAAATCTGAATGTGGGGATTTTCCCGTGTGAAACGGCTTAGATAGGGCAGAAGCACATACTTACATAGGGTGGTACTTACGCCGATTGAGAGATGGCCGATACCCAATTCATGGATTTTTTTTAACTGCGCCTCCCCCTGACTGATGGCATGGAAAGCGCTTTCCACCTGGCGGTAAAGGAGTTCGCCGGCCTCGGTAAGCTTGACTCCACGAGAGGAGCGCAGGAAAAGAGTGGTATTTAGATTCTGTTCCAGACGGGAGATGGCTTTACTTATGGCAGGCTGGCTGATATAGAGTTCTCTGGCCGCTCCAGATATGTTACGGCATCTGGCAACCGTTACGAAAATGTGATAAAGGTTTAAATTTTGTTCCATTAAAATATACCTCGCATATCGAATATGATACCTTGAGCGCATCGGACATGCATCAGCTTCATTCTGTGCGCATTCACTTAATCCATGCTAATCCTTTTCAAAAGCATGATATGTATCAATGTGGCTGTTGGGCAGGCTTTTTGGATGACTTCTCTATAACCCATATGCATTTTAATAAATTATAATATAACTATCGTTTATAGTAAATATGAAGATTATCTATTTTTCCACGCCGCTTCCCTGTGATACACTGGATATATCAAAAGGCCTCTAAGGCCTTATTACGGAAATGGAGGAAATGAAATGGGAATGACAATGACACAGAAGATCCTGGCGGCCCATGCCGGCCTGGAGGCGGTAGCTGCAGGCCAATTGATCGAAGCCGACTTGGATCTGGTGCTTGGTAACGATATTACCAGCCCTGTGGCAATCAAGGAAATGGAAAAGATGAAGGTGGACGGCGTTTTTGATAAGGATAAAATTGCGTTGGTGCCGGATCACTTCGTACCGAACAAGGACATCAAGTCCGCGGAGCATTGTAAGTGCGTGAGGGAATTTGCGCGCCGCAATGATATTACCAACTATTTTGAGGTGGGAGAAATGGGGATTGAACATGCCCTGCTGCCGGAAAAAGGCTTGGTGGTGGCAGGCGATGTTGTGATCGGAGCGGATTCCCATACCTGTACCTATGGAGCGCTGGGCGCCTTTTCCACCGGTGTGGGAAGCACGGACATGGCGGCGGGCATGGCTACGGGAAAGGCCTGGTTTAAGGTACCCGGGGCGATCAAAGTCGTCCTTACGGGAAGCCTGCCTCAGTGGGTTAGCGGAAAAGATGTCATTCTGCATCTGATCGGAAAGATCGGCGTGGACGGCGCCCTTTATAAATCCTTGGAGTTTGTGGGAGAAGGTGTGGCCAGCCTGAACATGGACGACCGTTTCACGATCGCCAACATGGCGATTGAGGCCGGGGCGAAGAACGGTATCTTTCCGGTGGATGAACAGGCGGCAGCCTATATGAAGGAGCATTCCGCGAAAACGCCTGCCATATACGGGGCGGACGAGGATGCGGTGTATGATGAAGAGGTAGTGATCGATCTGTCCATTCTTCGGCCCACCATCGCTTTTCCTCATCTGCCTGAAAATACGAAGACCATTGATGAGATTACGCAAGACATTAGGATTGACCAGGTGGTGATTGGTTCCTGTACCAATGGACGGATTGAGGATATCCGTTGTGCGGCCAGGATCCTGGAGGGAAGACATGTGGCAAAGGGAGTACGCTGTATCGTGATTCCCGCGACCCAGGCGATCTATCTGCAGGCGATGGAAGAAGGGCTCTTGAAAATCTTCGTTGAAGCAGGCGCTGTGGTCAGCACGCCCACCTGCGGCCCATGCCTCGGTGGATACATGGGAGTTCTGGCAGCGGGTGAGCGCTGTGTATCGACCACGAACAGAAATTTTGTGGGACGGATGGGACATGTGGATTCCGAAATCTACTTGGCCAGCCCTGCGGTAGCCGCGGCGAGCGCTGTGACTGGAAAAATTTCTTGGCCCGGGGAACTGTAATTCTATATTTTAATAAAGACGCCGTCTGTATTGGAAGACTTTCTGCCGCGGCAAAAAAGGAAGACTGAAAGTAAAATTTTGATCTCCGTGATATGAGTGCCCGCAAGCGCGGGTAGAAAGGATAAAGGTTGGAAGAAGAAACCTTTCAACCTTTGCGATATGAGTGCCCGCAAAAGCGGGTAGATGAGAGTAAGGTTGGAAG
>CANSTU010000069.1 GCA_947650005.1 uncultured Lachnospiraceae bacterium | reverse complement strand
CGGATTGCGCGGCTCCTGTCTGGGCGCTCCTCTCCTGGACGTTCATGCGTTTGTCCTGATCCTTTTTAACCCATATCTGTTTGATAAAATCAATGCGCCATCGGGAACAGACGTCCGGAAGTGACCAGGCCGCAGAATCGTATATAAAAACAGGCTGCAGCCGACTGCAGCCTGTTTTTCATAAGTAAGTTTGGAATTTTACTACAGCTTATTTCAAATTATTTCATATGCACCCATACGAGCATCTCACCAGCTCCGCGATTGCTCCATGAATAATAGGGGATAAATTTCAGCTTCTGCTCTTTGAACGTTTCTTCAAAACAAGGTTTATACAAAACGTCTTCTTTCCAATCCCCTGTTGAAATCCTCTTCCCGTCTGCGGTAATCGTCACGACCCCATTCAAAAGTTCCTTTTCATAAGAAATATCGAATTCCGACTCCCGTTTCAGGTAAATATCCTGCAGCAAATCCCCATTGTCCGCCTCTTCCAGGCAATAAACCACAGGGCCGCGCATCAGAGCCGCCTTACCCACGTCTTCTCTGACTCTAGGATTGGCGACAATCCGCTGTACCGGCATTTCCATATGCAAATCCACCGTATCGCCATTGCTCCATATACGCCGGCCATAAACATAACCGTTCTTCATCGGATATTCCGCGGACTCTCCGTTGATCTTCAGCGTCCAGACGCCGCACCAGCCAGGAATTCTAATGGCAAACGCATACTCGCTGTCCTGTCCGTTTTCCACATCGATATGAACATCTCCCTCCCAGGGATATTTCGTCTGTACAGAAAACCTCTGCTCCACGCCGCCCAGTGTCTGTTCTATATTGCCCCCGATAAACAGGTTCATATAGAATTCCTGAAGATTCGCTTCATAGGCATAGCCTCCGATGGAAGAAAGGAGCCTTGCCACATTGGGAGGGCAACAGGCACAACCAAACCATTTCTGCCTTTCTATCTTCACATGCTTCTTATAGAAATCTTTTTCTGATGCTTCCGGCACCGCCTCCAGAGGATTCACATAGAAAAATTTCTTTCCATCCAAAGACATGCCGCTGATCACGCCGTTATACAGGCAGCGTTCCATCACGTCCGCATACCGGCTCTCCCCAGTGATCTCCAGCATCCTTCTGGCAAAGAAGACCAATCCGATGGCGGCACAGGTTTCCGCATAGATCGTATCATTAGGAAGATCATAGTCAAAGGTGAAAGCTTCCCCATACTGGGAAGAACCGATGGCGCCGGTCACATACATCTGTTTTCCAACGATATTATTCCACAATTTCTTACAAACATCCAACAGTTCCTGATCTTCTGTGACGCTCGCCACCTCGGCCATTCCGGTATACAGGTACACGGCCCTCACCGCATGTCCCTCCGCACGAAACTGCTTTCTCACCGGTTTTCCGGCCTGATAGTACTGATATTGATAATAACTGTGTTCCCAATGGAACACATTATTATGGGCCTTTCTCTCCTGGTCAAAATAGAGCGGTTCCTGGCCTCTCTGATCAATGAAATATTTGGCCAGTTCCAGATGCTTTCTGTCTCCGGTGACCCGATAAAGCTCCACCAGCGCCATTTCCGCCACCTCATGTCCTGGATAACCTGGAAGCTTTTCCGGCTCCGGCCCTATATTTTCGCTGACACAATCTACGTAACGGATGGCACAGTCTAAAAATTTCCTCTTTCCTGTGGCCCTGTAATACGCGACTGCGCCCTCAATCATATGGCCGAGGCAATACATCTCATGATGATCCATTAAATTGGTAAACCGTTTTTCCAGTCCGTTCAAAATATAATAGGTATCTAGATAACCGTCTTCCTGCTGTGCGTCGCAGATCAAATCGATTGCTCCGTCCGCCGTCTTCTCCAGTTCCGGATCCGGATGCCACATCAGAGAATACGCCACCGCTTCCAGCCATTTATAAGCATCGCTGTCCTGAAATACCATCCCTTGAAATTTTCCGATTTTCTTTCCGGCAGCCACCTTAAAATTCTGCATGCAATAACTGGGTTCCGCACCTTCGATCCTGTCATTTAACGCCTCCCACTGATAAGGAATGACATGACTGCGAACCAATTCCATATAGTCTTTCCAAAAGTTATCGTCTATGGAAACCTTGTCCAGGCCTACCATATTTATCTTTTTCTCCAGCATATATCCTCCTTCTGCCGCCGGGACGCGGCGCACTGATTCAGCAAAGCTCCTTCACGGCGGGCACAGACACCAGGTGGAAGGATAACTGTCCGTCGGGGACGGAATTTATCCATGCAACGCCTTTCCGCACTTGAATCTCCCTGCCCGCTTTAGCAGGCGTAAATTCATGGTTGAAAATGGCCTCAGCCATTTCCAGCCGATCTTTCTGCATAAAGTTAGTGAAGTTTCAAACTTTAGTCCTTCAGACCGGACATCATGACCCCTTTTACGAATGCATCCTGGGCAAACAGGAACGCAATCAATACCGGCAGCACTGCAATTACGGAAGCCGCCATCAGCACCGGCCAGTCTGTGGAGTACATTCCCTTCATGGAAGCCAGTCCCAGAGGAAGGGTGTACTTTCTCATGTCATTCATGTAGACCAAAGGGGTAAAATAATCGTTCCAGGTATTCATAAAGCAGAAAATACCCAGTGTAGCAATGGTTGATTTAGCCAGCGGCAGAGCAATCCTGAGAAACGTGGTAAACGGATTACAGCCATCTATTTTGGCAGCCTCGATCAGTTCGTTGGGAACCGTCACGAAGAACTGACGCATCAGAAATGTGCCGAAGGCAGAAACGGAAGCCGGAAGCATCAACGCCCACAACGTATTTACAAGACCGTAAATCGACATTTGAAGGAAGTTGGTGATTACCGTCACATGAAAGGGAATCATCATCGTCGCCAGATACAGCAGGAAAATTTTATCCCTTCCCTTAAAATGCAGCTTGGCAAATACGTAACCTGCGGTGGCGGACGTAAAGATCTGAAAGCATACTACCCAGGCGGATACCTTCACGCTGTTCATAAAATAGGTCAGGTAACTGAATCTGGCCGATATCTGCGCATAATTTTCCCAGACAAGTCTTTTGCCTATCAGCGTGGGCGGAAACACAAAAACTTCTCCCAGCTCTTTAAGGGAAGAAGACAGCATCCAGAAAAAAGGAACCAGCATTGTCGCAGCCCCTGCAAACAGGACGATATGGCTGATTGTCCTCCCCAAAAGGATTTTCTTTTTCATAATACTCTGCTCTCCTTCCTAATAGTAGATTTCACTCATCCTCTTTTCCATTCTCATGTTAAAAGCCGTCAATATCATGATAATGAAGAAAAGCAGATATGCCAGGGAGCACGCATAACCCATCTTAAAATACTGGAACGCGTTCTGATACAAATAATGAACCAGTACGGAAGTGGTGCGTCCCGGCCCGCCCTCTGTCATCAGCATCACCTGGTCAAATACCTGGAAAGAATTGATCAGCGCCATAACAAACACGAAAAACGTAGTGGGCGTCAGCAGCGGCAGCGTAATATAACGAAACTGCTGCATCTTACTGGCTCCGTCCAGCTCTGCCGCTTCATAGTAGGATGTGGAAATTCCCTGAAGCCCTGATAAAAAGAGCAGCATATCATACCCCAGTCTTTTCCAGACACCCACGATCGCCAGGGAAATCATTGCCGTCGAAGAACTAATCAGCCACTTTTTCGGCGCAATCCCAAACAGACTCAAGAAAAAATTCAGGAGACCAAATTCGGGATTATAGATCCACTGCCACACGATCGCCACCACCACCATAGATGTGATGGAAGGCAAAAAGAAGGCCGCACGGTAAAATCTCCTCAAGGCAATCTTCTGATCCAAAGCCACGGCAAGAACCAATGACAAAACCATTCCCACAGGAACTGTCAGGATCGTATACAAAATAGTGTTTCCCGTAACCTGCCATGCAATGGGATCATGAAACATATCCACATAATTTTTAAAACCTATGAATTTAGGCGCATCCAGCATATCATATTTCATAAAGCTCAGGACGAATGTGGCCACCATTGGAATCAGCATAAACATCAGAAAACCGACCACATTGGGAGCCAGCATGAGCCATGCCCATTTATCGTCCCTCATCAGAGACTTTTTCTTTTTTGTCACTTCCGTCCGCACCATATTTCCTCTCATTCTGCCGCCGCCAGGCGGTTCCCGCATCTGCGGGAACGCCATGCGGCAGTCGGATCCTTTTGCTTATCTGTTCCAGGCCTGCTTATTCCTCTGCCATTACCGCATCCACTCTTGACTGCGCGCTGGACATCGCTTCTCCCAGATCCTTATCCTCTTTCAGATAGAGCTCGATCTCTTCTTTGATCGCATCCGCACATGCATTGTTCATCTGAAACGCTCTTTCATCTGCCTTCGCATTGGCGAAATAATCCAGCATCTCCATGTAGCAGTCCTGATGCACTTCCTCATTATACCATTTATCCAGTCCTTCCTCCGTATACCAGGAATGACGGTTCGGCATCCACAGTCCGCTGCGGATCAAGTCGCCCTGATATTCTTCGCCAGACAGAAATTTGATAAACTCCCACGCTTCCTCCGGATGGCTGGTCTTGGCGGAAATACAGTGCAGATGGGCCTGTCCGGAGGAAGAGGCGTTGGCGAAAGAAGGCAGCGGGGCCATGCCCAGATTCATCCCTGTTGCCGCCAGTTCCTGCAGCGCCCAGGAGCCGTCGCAAAGCATGGCGATCTTTCCTGTCTGAAGCATTTGTGCGGCGCTCATTCCCACGCTTTCCAGCGTCGCCGCATCCGGAGCGGAACCATCTTCCACACGCAAAGCCTTGATGACTTCGAATACTTCTCTGTTCTCTTTCGTATCAAAATTAGCGGCCGTATAATCCTCATTGAAATAATGCCCGTTATTCGCATTGGTCAGAGCAGGCCACATTCCATCACTTTCAAATCCATAACAGCCATAGATTTCATCCGTGGTCAGCTTCTTCGCTATGTCCCTGAACTCATCGATCGTCCAGCAATCATTGGGATCAGAACTGGGATAATCGATTCCTGCCGCATCGAAAATATCTTTGTTATAATAGACGATGGGCATCACCGTACAGGAGGATACCCCGTACACCTTTCCGTTGATATCCATAATCTGTGCGGAAGAATCTATGAAGTCCGATAACGGAAATTCCGTATCGAACCTGTCCGTGATATCCATAATAATCCCTTTGGATGCAAATGTACGGTAATCCGTCGACTGCATAAACATAATGTCAGGAAGCGTGTTGGAAGCCGCACTGGATAACAGCTTAGCCGTATACTCTGTTCCGCTCAGTCCGCTGGTGTAAGTCACCTTAATATTCGGATGCAGTTCCTCAAAAATCTTGATTCCATTCGTTACAGATGCCGTTTCCATGGGAGAGGCTTCCCAGCCCATGAAAGTAAGTTCCACCACTTCTCCATCGGAGGCCGCTGCATTTTCGCCGGATTCCGTCCCCGCCTGTCCGCTTTCCGCGCTGTCAGCTGGATTTTGCGCGCTTCCGTCCGAGTCCGAACCGCCTCCTGACGAACCACAGCCTGCCAGACTGGTCAATCCCAGCATTACGGCAAAAAATAAGGCAGCAATTTGTTTTCTTTTCATAATTTTTCCCTCTCTTTCATAATATTTTTAGCATTTTGTACATTATACCATGGGGCGAATAGGCTTCATAGTTTCACTTATTAATATCTCTTGGTGTCATTTCTTATCATTTTTCGACATTTTTATATAATTTTCTACACGGTTATATTCAGATTTTCAGAACTATTATATAATACAAACTGGAATATCCACAGAAAGGAGTAAGCACAATGATACGAAAATATAGAAACGATTTTTTAAACAAAGACACAAGGCTGGATGAGGAATTGAATCTTCTTCTGAAAAATACCCCCCCCCGAGCTGTTTTCCCGCATGGATGTCCCCACTGCAGACGAATCCCCGCAGACGCCTCCTCTGGCTACGTTTCAAACCATGGCCGATCTGATCACAGCAGTTTACGGCATACCAGAACCGGCTTCGGACGGTATCCTCCTTTTCAGAGAACCTCATCTGGAGATTCCCGAACATATTCATTCCTACTTTGATATGCTGTATCTTCTTTCAGGCGCAACCCGACATTCCATCAACGGAAGGGGTCTTCTCCTGCATGAAGGGGATTTCTGTATTCTTCCGCCCTCGTCCAGGCATCGCCAATCCCTCAGCCCCGACAGCATCTCCGTCCGAATCCTGGTACAGCCTGAAGCTTTTATCCGTTTTTGTCCCGGCCTTCTGGATCAGGAAACCCAGCTTGGCCATTTTCTGCTGGACGGCATCCAAGGCTCTAACCACAGCAGTTCTCTCCTATTTCATACCGGCGCAGATACCGTAAGCCTTCATCTAGTTTTGGATTTGTATCAGGAATTTTATAGAAAGGAGGGTTCCTCCAACCTCATTTTAGCTGGCCTGCTGATGACTCTTCTGGCCAGAATGGCCGGAAATCGATACGAAACCACAGAAATCGTTCCATCGGGAAATCTAAAGAACGAAATTCTATCCTTCATAAATCAAACTTATTCGACCGTCACGCTAGAGGCTCTGGCCGGACATCTTCATTACACTGTACCTTACTGCTCCCTCTATCTCAAAAATCTGTTCGGCTGCACGTTTTCTCAGCTGCTCCAGGAAATCCGTTTCCGGAATGCCGAAACGCTTCTGCGCGATTCCGTTCTGTCCATCCGGCAGATCAGCAGACAGCTCGGATATGAAGATCCTGGGAATTTCATGCGCGCTTTTAAAAAGAAGTATCATATGACTCCTTCCCAGTATCGGAATCTTTTCAAATAAAGCCTTGAAAGTTGAAGAAAAACAAAGGAAGCAGGTTTGTGTTTCCACAATCCTGCTCCGAGACAATTATCCCTAATTAAATTTAAAAATCTTCTGGCATAGCTTATACCCATCCACAGTGATTTTCCGTCCCCCTCTCCCCGGAAGGTTCGTGCAGCTTCCCAGCAGCCCGTAACGCAGACGGAAAAAGATGAAGCGGTCTTTCTGCCGGATATATTCCCAAAGCGCATCCTTCTTCTCCAGATTTTCTTCCGTCCCGGAGCGGATCAGCATGATGGAGGAAACCGTGGTGATGATATCCAGATAGTTGAGCATATAATTTTTTAGCTTTCGGTTCTGGCCGATGGACTGCTTCTTTTCCACCAGGTAATCCATCATCAGATAATTCACCTTCAGCTGCTGGTCGATACGGCCGATCATTACCTGTTCATTGACGGACTGATCCGTTCGGCCAATGTAATATCGGTAGAAGTTCACGTCCAGGTAATACATCTTCTTCACGTAGGGAAGCGGTTCAAAAACAAACAGATTGTCCACATAGAATGTGTGTTCCGGAAGTCTCAGCCCGCATTCCTTCAGAAGTTTTGTCCGAAAAATCGCGGAATGCATCAGGATATACTGTCCCTTGTGAAAATGGCGTACATCCTTCCATGTGAAGATCCTCTCCTCAGGGAGCGCATGCCTGTAGCGGATCACTTTTTTGCGCCGCTCCCCTTCCTTCTCATAGACATAGTTGGCGATCAGCATGTCCAGCACTTCCCCGCCGGTCGTGAGTTCCGTGAGCACTTCCAGGATCCTTCGGTAAGCGTCCTCCTTCACCCAGTCGTCGCTGTCAACGACCTTGAAAAAGAGCCCTGATGCATTCTCCAATCCTTTGTTCACAGCCGCCCCATGTCCGCCGTTCTCCTGGTGGATCGCCTTCACAATCGTCGGATAAGCGGCGGCATATTCCTCCGCGATCTGCGCCGTATTGTCCCGGGAACCGTCATCCACGATGAGAATCTCCACATCTTCCCCGCCGGGAAGCAGGGAATCGATGCATTTCCTCATGTAATCCTCTGAATTATAGCAAGGTACTGTAATCGACAAAAGCTTCATTGTTGTCCACTCTTTCCTCCGTTATTCGTCTGCTGCCTGTCCTCCGGGCGCAGCCTTGTATTTACTATTCCCAAGAAGTATTCCCAGATATTCCGTGTATGCCGCATAAGCCGCTGGAATCGGATAACGCTCCTGCGTACATTTAGGTTCTACGAATAGAAGTCCCTCCCAGTCTCCGCAGTAGGGCTCCAGTTCGTCCACTCGCACCGCATATCCGACCATGTGCCATTCCTTATGGGTAAAAATGTGCTTTGACGGGGGAAGCTCCCGAATCCGTATGGCGCAGATTCCCCGTTCCTTCAAATATTCGAGCGCTTCTTCCCGCATCAGATGGCCTTCTGCAAAGGGAAATTCATACATTCCCGCCAGAAGCCCTTTCCCCGGCCTTTTGCGGATCGCCACCTTTTTCTCGTCCTGGATCACAAGTATGGTTTTCTTCTCTATTGTGCGCTTTTTCTTCTCCGCCTTTTTGGGGTATGACATCTGCGTGCCGCATCGATTGGATACGCAGAGGGAAGAAAGCGGACATTCTCCGCACAAAGGTGCGCCGTTCGGCAGGCAGACCATGGCTCCCAGCTCCATCAACGCCTGATTGAAGTCCCCTGGCCTCTCCTTCGGAATTACCCGGAGCAAATCCTCCTCCACGCTCTTCTTCACCTTGGCATTCGACACGTCCCTGCCGTCCGCGCGATAACGGGATATCACCCGAAGCACATTGCCGTCCACGGCGGGAACCGGCTGGTCAAAGGCGATGGATGCGACCGCGCCCGCCGTATAGCTTCCTATTCCAGGCAGGGATAGCAGCTCAGACGGCTGTCCTGGCATCCTGCCTTCATAAAGCTTCACCATTTCCTCCGCCGCCTTCTTGAGATTCCTCGCCCTGTTATAATAGCCCAGTCCTTCCCAAAGCTTTAAAAGTCGTTCGTCCTGCGCAGCCGCCAATGCGGGAATATCTGGAAACTCTGCCATAAAGCGCTCAAAATAGGGGCGAACCGCCTCCACCCGCGTCTGCTGCAACATGATTTCCGAAACCCAGACCGCATAGGGGGTTGGGTTTTCGCGCCAGGGAAGGGAGCGCCTGTTCGTATCATACCACGCCAAAAGGCCCGGCGCAATCTTTTCAAGCGCTCCGGGAATTTCCTTTTCACCGATTATACATGCCTCTTTCACTCCCTCTTCCTCCAATTCCACTGGGATTTCATAGGAGATTTCCATTCCGTCCTCCATCACCCTGCATCCCCTGGCCAAAAGGCGCACGCCTGCCTCCTTTGCCCGCCAAAGGGCCTGCGCGAATTCCGGCTGTGTCTTCCGGTTGGGGCGCACGGCACGTATTCCTTCCATCTGTACCACAAACAAAAGCACCGCTTCATAGCCCTTTTGGCAGGCCTGAGCCAGTTCGTCCACGTGTTTGAGCGCCCGCGTGGAAGGGGCATCCGGGAAAAAGGCCACCCGATCCTCCTCCAGGTTCACTCCCTTTACCTCCACCCATATTTCCTGCCTCTGTGTTTTTACATAGAAATCAAAGCGGGATTTCCCATAAGTACATTCTGGCCGTACTAGGATGGTATCCCGCCCCAGCCCTCCTGATTCTATCCATTCGCGCGCAGCACGGTTGGGAGCCGTGGAGTCCACATTGACGAGCTTATCTCCCTTCCGGACGGCTACCAGATCATAACGCGTATGACGGTTGGGATTCGCGCTCTTCTCCAGATATACCTGCGCGCCCTCCCGGAGAAGCTCCCCGCATCTGCCCGTATTCTTCACATGTACCTTTTCCCGTTTTCCGTCCAATTCCACATAGGCGATAAACCGGTTGGGACGCTCCAGAAACCGCCCCTTGGCAACCATTGTATATTTCATGTCAAACCTTTCCGAACTGCGTCGTCCAACAACGCTGGGATTTCCCGTCGTTGGAACTATCTGCTCTTATAAGGAACCCTGGCCGATGGAACCACCTGGGCCGCTCTGTTGGTATGTACTGCCTGATCGTCGAAAAAGATGTGCGCGCCAAAGGCCTCCAGAACCTCCTTTTTGGAAACCCCTCCTAAAAAAAACGCCTCGTCTATGCGTACCTTCCACGCAAGCAAGGTGCGCACCACCCTTTCATGGGCTGGCGCACTCCTGGCCGTGACCAGAGCCGTCCGGATCGGAACCTCGTCCGGCGGAAACTCCTGCTGCAGGGCGGCGATGGTTTTTAAGAATCGGGCAAAGGGCCCTTCTTCCAGAGGACTGTCCGCCTTGCGCCTCTCGTTCTCCTCAAAAGCGACCAGCCCCTGCTCCCGAAAAATACGTTCCGATTCGTCCGTAAAAAGTACCGCATCTCCATCGAAAGCGATCCTGATCTGGCAGACGTCCGCTTCTCCGCCTTCCGTTTCCCGTCTTTCCAGGGCCCCGTCACAGATGATTCCCGCTGCAATGCCCGAATCGATGGCGCTCTGCACATCTTCTTCGTTGGCTGATAGGAACAAATCCGTCCGGAATGCCCCCAGATAGGGGGCAAGGGAAGCGCCGCTGGCCAATACAGCCCGGGTAATCCCAAGCCCGTAATGTTCTATGGAGTGGAATACCCGAAGGGAAGTATCCGCGCTGCTCCTGGACATGATGATGACTTCCACCCGGTCCTGCTGCCCCGGAAGCGCGTTGATCGCAAGAAGCGCCTTGATCAGCGGAAATCCGGGCCCTGGTCTGAGAACATCCTTTTCATGCTCCAGCTGATACTTTCGATAGCTTTCCACACCCTCTTTTTCAAAGATCTCATTTTCCAGGCTCAGGTCGAAAAGGGCTCTGGAAGAAACGCCGATCACAAGCCTGTTTTCCAGTTCATATGCCATAATCCCTCCCTTCCCCGCACCGGCGGAACCATCCTGTCCTTTCGCCTATCATCATGAAGCAGCCTGATTGTCCTTATAAATACCATACTGCATCCTCTGTTGCAATGCGATGTGAAATCCGGGCAAGGGCTTCGCATCTGCGGCTATTACCGCAGGCGGGTACATTCATATTTTTCCAGCGTGAGCAGGCAATTTTTCAATGTCTGGTATCCATCCTCCAGATCTTCTTCCTCCAGTTCAATATCCAGAGAAACAGCCGCGCTTCTGAGCATCTCCCAGGTCAGGCGGCTGTGCATGCCCACCAAAATATTCAGCTTCTCTTCATAGGAATCCGCCTCCAGGAACTCCAAAAGCAAGGGATCCAGGTTGAATCCTTCTTCCGTATCGGCCTCCAGGGACTCCGGGACGGATATTTCATTAGGCTGCGCACCGTTCCGGCAGGGCTGCTCCTCTTTCGTCTGCCCTTCCTCTATCTGCCGTGCGCCTGTCTGCCCTTCCTCCAGCTTCCAAGTCTCCTTCTGCCCTTCCTCTGTTTCCCATTCGCCGACCCGCCCTTCCTTCCTCTTCCAAACGGCAGGCCGCTCTTCTATTGTATGCGCTTCGGGCAGCGTCTGTGTTCCCGCCCCCTGTCCGAAGATCTCCGGGACCAGAGTAAAGCGTTTCTTCTCTTTCGCATCAGGGTACTTCTCGTGATCCACTTCTCCTATAAATAGGGCCAGCGGCCTGGCATAGATTTCAAAGTTATCGTAAAGCGCCTGATAGATCACCAGCGTTTCTTCCGTCTCCGTATGTTTTGCCAAAGTAAGAACCCGATACAGATTTCCTTTGAAATGTCTGTAGATTTGATTCGGTCTGGGTGTCTGTTCCATATTCCCTCACATTCTGCCGCCTGAAGCGGCATGTTGGCCAACTTCCGTCCATTTTGATTTAACCGGCCGGACTATTTCTGTCTGCCAGCGCTTTCCAATCCTTCGGCATAGGCCGTCTTCGTAGATACCTCAAAACATTATACCTCTAAACCCTCCCACTGTCATTCCCAATCACATCCGGGACAGGACAAACGCATGAATGTTCCGACCGGCCTCTGGGACACCCGTTTCGATATAGGGCATTTTACATCCTTAACAGCCTGTAATGGAAATCCATATCCACGCAATCCACACAATCGATATGTCCTATTGTGCCATAGGCACTGTACGATAATACGGACTTTGCCTGGAAAACTTTCCGGCAATCCACGGCAAAACATAACTGCCAGAGAAGCGATGCTCCGCTTTCTTCGCCCTTCCATGAATTTTTCATCCAGCGCCCCGTTCTTTTCATGCCCGCGTCCTCCCCTTGGCAGACGGCATAAAAAACTCCCTTCCGGCAAGAATTCTTCTTTTGGCTTCTTACCGAAAGGGAGTTTTATGAATCCATCCCCTGTCTCTTTCCCGGATGGCTAAGGCCGCTTATCGCTTTCGTACAAGTCGGCAGAGAGAAGATAATACGATGATATCCCCAACCGTCGCTACAGGATATCGATGTGCTCTCCCGCCAGCGCCTTGTTCATGCTGCGCACCGCGCAGAACTTTCCGCACATGCTGCAGGTATCGCTGTGGTCGTCTTCCGGAAGGCGCTCATCGCGGATGGCCTTCGCCGTCTTTGGATCCAAAGCGCAGGCAAACTGGGCGTCCCAGTCCAGGGCGCGGCGCGCATCGGCCATACGGTCATCCAGCTCCCTTGCGCCCGGAATGCCCTTCGCAATATCCGCCGCATGGGCCGCGATCTTCGATGCAATGATTCCCTGTTTCACGTCCTCCACGTTGGGCAGGGCCAGATGTTCTGCCGGCGTCACATAGCATAGGAAGGCAGCGCCGTTCATGGCTGCCACGGCCCCTCCGATCGCTGCGGTAATATGGTCATATCCCGGCGCAATATCCGTCACCAGCGGTCCCAGCACATAGAAGGGCGCTCCCATGCACAGGGTTTTCTGTACCTCCATGTTGGCAGCCACCTGGTTTAACGGCACATGGCCCGGGCCTTCCACCATCACCTGCACATTGTGAGCCCAGGCCCGCTTGGTCAGTTCGCCAAGGCGAACCAGCTCTTCGATCTGACAGACGTCCGTGGCATCCGCCAGACACCCGGGACGGCAGGCGTCCCCAAGGGATATCGTCACGTCATGTTCCTCGCAGATATCCAGGATTTCGTCGAAATATTCATAGAACGGGTTTTCCTCTCCCGTCATGCTCATCCAAGCGAACACCAGGCTTCCTCCCCTGCTCACGATGTTCATCTTCCTTTTATGCTGACGAATCTGCTCGATGGTTTTTCTGGTGATCCCGCAGTGCAGCGTCACGAAATCCACGCCGTCCTCTGCGTGCAGCCTGACCACGTCCACAAAGTCCTTTGCAGTTAGTTCCGCCAAATCGCGCTGATAATGGATCACGCTGTCGTATACCGGAACCGTGCCGATCATGACCGGACATTCGCCGGTCAGCTTGCGGCGGAAGGGCCCGGTATCCCCGTGGCTGGACAGATCCATGATGGCTTCCGCCCCCAGCCGTACCGCGCTCATCACTTTCTCCATTTCCACATCATAATCCTTACAGTCCCTGGAAACGCCCAGGTTCACGTTCACCTTTGTACGGAGCATGCTCCCTACGCCTTCCGGGTCCAGGCAGGTATGATGCCTGTTGGCGCAAATCGCCACCTTCCCTTCCGCCACCAGCTGCATCAGCCGGTCCGTCGGCATTTGTTCCTTCCGGGCCACCTTCTCTATCTGTGGAGTCACAATTCCTTTTCTCGCTGCATCCATCTGTGTCGTATATTCCCGCATTCTGCTCCCATCTGCCCGCCTTGGCGAGCACTCAAATCAAATGAGGTTGAAAGTGTTTTCCCCTCAGCCGTCTCAGGTATGCCCCTGCCCACAAGGCGTCTTCAGAGCATACATATGGTTCATCGGCCCTGCCCCCCGCCCCAGGTTCAGTCCTGCTGCCAGCGCGCCTGACAGATAGGTCTTCGCCCGTTCTACGGCTTCTATCAGAGAGTATCCCAACGCCAGATTACAGGCAATGGCACTGGATAGGGTGCAGCCCGTCCCATGGGTATTGGGATTGTCTATCCGCTCTCCCCTAATCCAGGTCATCTCGCCATCCACACAGAGCAGATCATCCGCATCGCTGACCCGATGGCCCCCCTTACAAAGCACGGCACGGTTGCAGTCTGCCGCGAGTTTCTGAGCCGCCCTCTCCATATCCTTGGCATCGCGGATCGCCAGACCCGTTAAAACCTCCGTTTCCGGAATGTTCGGCGTGATGATCTGCGCCAAAGGAAACAACTCTTCCTGCAGGACTTCAGCCGCGTCTTCCTCCATCAGCCTGGAACCGCTGGTGGATACCATAACAGGATCCAGGACGATATGTTTCGCCCCGTATTCCCGCAGCTTCTTAGCCACCGATTTCATCGTTTCTTTGGACGAAAGCATTCCGATCTTGACCGCGTCTGGAAAAATATCGGTAAAAACGCAATCCAGCTGCTTTTCCAGAAATTCAGGGGCTGCTTCCATAATTCCGTAGACGCCGGTCGTATTCTGGGCAGTCAAAGCTGTAACCGCGCTCATGGCATATACGCCATGGACGGTCATCGTCTTAATATCCGCCTGGATGCCGGCGCCTCCGCTGGAATCGCTTCCAGCGATGATCAATGCTGTTTTCATAGGTATTCTTTCTCCCTCCGCGTTAGCATTTCTGCGTCTTTTTGCTTCCCTTCCAGCTGGAAACACAAAAGGCGCATGGACGCAAACTTCTCCACAACACGATTTTTCTATAGCGACAGAAGGTGGTGCCCCCAATCTGCCGCTGTGAATTATACTGTTTCCAATCTTTTCAAATATGCTTCTGCAGCGGATTTCTTGTCCGCCGCCGCAAACAGGCCGCTGATCACGGCGACCCCTGCGACGCCGCATCCCGTGAGCTCTCCCAGGTTATCCAGACGGATCCCTCCGATCGCCACCACCGGTATCGTCACGCTTTGGCAGATGGCTTTCAGCTCAGAAAATGCCAGAAGCGACACGTCCCTTTTGGTACTGCTTCCGAAAACAGCCCCGCATCCCAGATAATCAGCCCCGGCCTCCTGGGCCCTGCGCGCCTCCTCCACATTGTGTGCGCTTCCTCCTATGATGAAATCCGCTCCCAACATTTCACGCGCCTTTTCAATGCCCATATCGGACAAACCCACGTGCACGCCGGCAGCTCCTGCCTTCTTTGCAATATCCGGCCGGTCGTTGATGATGAGCGGCACGCCGTAACGTGCGCATAGTTCCCGCAATTGAATGGCCTCTTCCAGGAAAAAAGCGTCCTCCGCTTCTTTTTCCCGCAGTTGTACCAGAGTGACTCCGGCTTCTAAAAGCTCCTCCACGGCCTGGGCCAGCTTTTCTTCCGGCCTCAGCCAGCTCCTGTCGGTCACTGCATATAATTTCATGGTTTCCGCCTGAATTTTCATCGTAATAGCCATGCCTTTCCGCAGCCCGTAGCTTCCATCGCACATGCAGTATGTTAGCTACGGGCACAATATTCCCAATACATATGATTGCATCCGAACTTAAATTCTAAAGGCCAACCGTTTCCCAAGCCAAACCAGTTGCCATAGTAAACCAGCATGCTGCCGCGTGCTTGTTTCACTACGATAGGCAGCACAGCCGCTCCGCCTCATCGAACAGGTATCCATGAAAGCTTCCGATCCCGCCCCCCGTTCTGTCCGTGCGAAGGCCCGCCTGGCGGGCGCTCTCCTTCCAGACGGCTGCCGCCGTACAGGCGGCCTCGTAGGGCTTCATTCCCGATCCCGCAAAAAAGGCACACAACGCCGAAAGCATACACCCGCTTCCCGTGATGCGAGCCATCCGTTTGTCCCCTCCGGAACATACCTCAATCCGGCTGCCGTCGGATATGGCATCCATATCTCCGCTGAGACAAACTACGCATCCATAGGCGAGGGCCAACCTCCGGGCAATTTCCCTGCGTTCTGCCATATCCGGCGCCAGGGCGCTTTCCACTCCGCCGGAAAGGATCCCGGACTCTGGCGACGCAGGGCTGCCCGGTTTTGTCTCCGGCCGCACCTTGCTTTCAGCGCCGCCTTTCCATAATTGCAGAAGGGTCTGCGCTTCCTCCGGATTGCAGCGGATAATGGTCGGGTGCACCCGTTCCAGAAGCCATCCCATTTTCTCTTTCCTGAAATCGCTGGCTCCCACGCCCACCGGATCCAGGATCACCGGATGCCCCAGCGCATTGGCGGCCTTTCCCGCAGCCGCACATGCTCTGAACTTTTCGTCGCTTGGAACGCCCGTATTCAACAGGGTCGCCTGGCAGAGGGCGGTGATCTGCGCCGCCTCCGCCTCCTCCTGCGCCATGATGGCGCTTCCCCCCGCTGCCAAAAGGATGTTTGCCACATCCTGCATGGAAACGGGATTCGTCAGACAGTGTACCTTTGCCGAGCAAGCGCTAAACTTTTTTTCTTTTTCCATCTCTTCACGCCGTTCCCCGCATCTGATGCAGGAATCCTGCCCTTTCCAGAATCTTAATCAACGCATAGGCCAGGCAGCTTCCCGCCACCGTGGAAATCAGGAAGGGGACCATATAGATGGTCACGCCCGCCGGTTCCAGGCCCATAAGAAGTTTTGCGACCGGATAGGCGGCCAAGCCTCCCAGTATCCCGGTTCCAAAGGCCTCCGCCAGACAGGTCAGCCCTGTTTTCCCAGTCCATGCATAGACCAGGCCGCAGCAAAATGCGCCCACCATACTCCCCGGGAATGCCATCAGGCTTCCCAGTCCCAGCAGATTCCGGATCAAGCTGGCGCAAAAGGCGATCGCTGCCCCCCACCAGGGCCCCAACGTCACCGCTGCCAGCACGTTGACCATATGCTGAACCGGCGCGCATTTGCTCCCTGCAATGGGAACGCTCAACATGCTGCCCACCACAGCAACAGCCGTCATAACCCCGGCCATTGCCAGCTTCCTTGTCAGGTTTTCCTGTTTCATAGATACATCCGCTCCTTTCGTTTCATGGAAAGTCAACGGCAGGGTTTCCCAGATATGGGAACCTCCCACGACGGAAGTTTGAAACGAAGTATCAAACTCTTTATGGGTGGCAGTATCGCAGGCACAGACTGCGATATGAAGAGGTATAAGAATGGGAAGAACAAACGTCTCCATCCCTGCGTGAGGCGAAACTCATACAGCATTTCTCTCAGCAAGCCGTCTAAACGTAAAAAGGGAGGCACGCAGGCGCCTCCCAGATAAGGGCCATGCGCTCCATACGCCGCCCTTTCTTCCTCATCTTTTGGCATTCATTCCCTACGTTGGCATTATCCAAATCAGGTTTCGGGTCGGGACAGGATAAGTCCCCTCTCAGCCGGCTTCCCGCCAGCTCCCCGGTTCCAAATTGATATGTGACAGATTTATTATAACTCCGCAAGGGAGGTTTGGCAATAAAAATCGATGCGTGTCCAGGGAAACAGAAATGAAACAGCTGCGGCCACGCCCTGTCAGGATTCCGCGGGGGA
>CANSTU010000068.1 GCA_947650005.1 uncultured Lachnospiraceae bacterium | reverse complement strand
GGGAATCCGTCGGGGTATGGGATGCGAGAGTTTCCATTCCGGGGTTCTGCAAAAGATGGCAGGCGCGGTTGACTTTCGCGCTTTAAAGTGCTATATTGTAAATTGTATCAATCAAACCGAAACAGAAAGGAAAGCATATTTATGATTATCGTAATGAAGCCGCAGGCAGCGGCCGCAAGTATAAAAGCAGTCACCGATTATATTGAGCAAAACGGTTTAAACACCCATCTTTCACAGGGAACGGAAGTCACCATTATCGGCATTGTGGGCGATAAAAGCCGTCTGTCCACCGAGAATCTTGTCAGCTTCAGGGATGTGGACCGTATCGTACCCGTGACGGAAAGCTATAAGCTTGCCAACAGGAAATTCCACCCCGAGCCTTCTTCTGTAAAGGTCGGGAATATTTCCATCGGACCGGACAGCCTGAACATCATGGCGGGCCCGTGTGCTGTGGAGAGCAAGGAGCAGCTTATGGAGATTGCCCATGCGGTAAAAGCGGCCGGAGCCACGATCCTGCGCGGCGGGGCCTACAAGCCGAGAACCTCACCCTACTCTTTTCAGGGCTTGGAAGAGGAAGGGCTCCGATACATGCAGGAGGCGAAAGAGGAAACTGGACTTGCCACCATCTGCGAAGTGGTCAGCCATGAAGCGATTGAAGCTGCCGTCAAATACGTAGACATGATTCAGATCGGCGCGCGCAATATGCAGAATTTCATCCTTTTAAAGGAGGCAGGCCGTTCCGGGCTTCCGGTTCTCTTAAAAAGAGGGCTGAGCGCCACAGTGGAAGAGTGGCTGAATGCGGCGGAATACATCATAGCGGAAGGGAACTCTAACGTGGTTCTGTGCGAACGCGGGATCCGTACCTTCGAGACAGCCACCCGGAACACCCTGGATTTGAGCGCCGTTCCTGTTCTGAAAGGGAAAACCCATCTTCCCGTCATCGTGGATCCTTCCCATGCCACCGGCGTCTATCGGTATGTTGCGCCCCTGGCCAAGGCAGCGGTGGCCTGCGGCGCGGACGGGCTGATGATAGAGGTACATAACGATCCTGCCCATGCCCTTTCGGACGGTCCCCAGTCCCTTACCTTTGAGAAGTTCGGACGGCTGACTGAAGAGCTCGTGCCCTATGCCAGGCTGGCTGAACGAAGTTTTAAGAATCGACTGGAAATGAAAATATAAGCCGACAAAGGAGTACCTTTCATGAATCAACCGAGTTTTTCTTTTCTGGGCCTGGGGCTCATTGGAGGATCCATTGCAAAAGCGTTGAAGGCGGCATATCCCAAATGCCATATCCGGGCCTATGACAGTCGGGAAGAAACGTTGGGGCTGGCCCAATCAGAGGGAATCGCGGATGAGATTTTCCCTATCCTGGACGAGTCTTCCGGATCAAAACTGTGCCGCAGCGACTATCTTTTCTTGTGTGCCCCTGTTTCCCATAATAATGAGAACCTTCTTCTAATCCGTCCTTTTCTGCATCCGAATCTTGTCTTAACGGATGTGGGAAGCGTCAAAACAGGCATCCACGAACAGATCCGACGGCTGGGGCTGGAAGCGAACTTCATAGGCGGCCATCCCATGGCAGGAAGCGAGCGGATCGGTTATCAGAATTCTAAGGCATCTCTTTTGGAAAACGCCTATTATATCCTTACGCCCGCAGAAGGGGTTTTGGAAGAAAAGGTGAAGCGGTATGCTGCCCTTATCCGGGATATGGGGGCGCTTCCTCTCTGCCTGGACTATAGGCAGCATGACTTTGTCACCGCAGCGGTGAGCCATCTGCCCCACATCATCGCCTCTTCCCTGGTCAATCTCGTCAAGGACACCGACAGCGAAGACGGCATCATGAAAATGATAGCAGCAGGAGGCTTTAAGGATATTACGCGTATCGCCTCCTCTTCCACAATCATGTGGCAGCAGATATGTATGACCAATTCAGTCAATATATCCGATCTCCTCGGTCGGTATATCACAAGCCTGCAAAAAATTCGCGATGGGATTGACCGAATGGACTCAAAGCAGCTCTATTCCTTTTTTGATAATGCCAGGAGTTATCGAGAATCCTTTATCGACTCTTCCAGCGGCCCTATTAAAAAGACCTATACCATACACGTGGAAATCCCGGACGAAGCAGGTTCCCTTGCCGCGGTTGCCACCCTGCTCGCCTTAAATCAGATCAATATTAAAAATATTGGCATTACCCATAACAGGGAATCCCAGGACGGGGTGCTGCGCATTGAATTTCATGAGCCGGACGCCATTGGCCAGGCTGTCCGGCTCCTTGAAAACCGCGGTTATTCTGTATTTCCGAAATAGCGGTTTTTTATATATGGGTGAGAATAAACTCCCCTTCCCCTTCCAGCAGGAGCCTTCTCTCCCCTGCGGGAATAAACAGGCTCTCTCCTGCCCTCAATGCCAGTTCTTCTCCGCTTTCCGGGCAATGCATCTTTCCATCGCCCCGAACGCACAGTACGGACCAGAAGGAATTACCGTCCGTCTCCAGGGGATAGGTTCCCCGGAGACGGCAGCTGGTACATTCAAAATATTTGCATCTCCCCAGGATGCGCAGCGTATACGCTTTCCTTTCGATGGTTTCGCTTTCAAAGCGCTGCACCCGATATTCGGAGTAATCCATAACCTCCAGAGCCCTTTGCAGGTGCAGTTCCCTGTAATTTCCGTATTTGTCCGTCCTGTTATAGTCGTATAGGCGATAGGTGCATACGGAGGACTGCTGGATCTCACAGATCAGACTTCCCTTTCCAATGGCATGCACGGTGCCTGCGGGGATGAAGTAGGCTTCCCCGGGATGGATGGGTACACGGTTTAAAAGCGCCAGAATGGTATTCTGGCGAATTGCTTCCTCCACCTCCTGCCTGGTCACGTCCCGGCAGAATCCGCAGTAAAGGCAGGCATCCGGCTCGCATTGCAGAATATACCACAATTCGTTTTTTCCATATTCGTTCTCATGCTCCAGCGCATATCCATCGTCCGGATGTACCTGAACCGACAGGTTTTCCCTGGCATCGATCAACTTGACCAGGATGGGAAAACGATCCAGCGGCTGGCATTTCCATCCCCAGCCCTCTTTTCCGATCCTCTCCAGATATTCTGCAAAGAGCATTCCCCGATGCCGTCCTGATGCCACGATGCTCTGCCCTTCCTTATGGGCGGACAGCTCCCAGCTCTCGGCGATCAGGTCATAATCACATTTTTTCCCATAGATATCCCGCAGCCTGGTGCCGCCCCACAGATAGTCCTTAAAGGCTGGAAGAAGACGGACGAAAGGCTCCACCCGGTAGCCCAGCTCCGCTTCCGTCAGATCCCGGCTTCCTATAGAGATCAGGTCCTGTTCTTCCACCGCTTCCCCTGTGGATATCTCCATGAAAACAAGAGGTTCTTCCCCCACATTGGAGATCTGATGCGTCGTATTTTCCGGCACTTCGATGCTGTCGTTCGCTCCGTAAAGCGCTTCTCCATCTTCCAGCCGGATCCGGGCCTTCCCCCGCACGATAATCCAATGCTCCGTCCTTCTGGCATGGCGATGGGCATAAATGGTTTTTCCTTCCCGGATGATCACCTTGCGCACCACATATCTGGCATCCACATTCAGCAGTTCATAGGTTCCCCAGGGCTTGTAAATGATCTTTCCCCGATCAAAAAAAGCCCGTTTGTCCGGGTTATCCCGCATGATCTCCTTCAGCCTGTCCGACTCCCCGGTACGGCCTACATAGACCGCATCCTCCGTATTGATGATGGTGATATCTTCCAGGTTATTTGCCACCACCAGCTGTCTGTCACTCCGGTTCAGGATCGTGATATCCCGACATTCATGGGTAATCTGATTACGTTCATCCCATTCCAGCCCGGTAAGAGCCAGATCCTCCAGACTGCCGATATCCTGCCATAGAAAGGAACTGTGAATCACCCTTCCCAGTTTGGTCCGCTCAAAAACGCTCTTCTCAATGGGAACTGCCGGGATGCGCTCCAATACATCGACGGGATAATACGTGTGCCTTCCCTTCACACTACGCATATAAAACGCCGCCTCGCAGGAATTGTACAACCAAGGAAAAAAACTGCGTATCTCATGAAGAAGCGTTCCCGTACGAAACAGGAACATTCCGCTATTGATCAGATAGTCCCCTGCCAGAAAGTATCCCTCCGCCGTTTTGGCATCTGGCTTTTCAATAAAAGAAACCACCGCTTCCCCTCTGCAGCGGATATATCCAAAGCGGGTTTCCGGCTTTCTGATATCCATTCCGAAAGTAACCAGATACCCTCCCCTGGCCAATTCGGAGGCTCTATTCACATCCTCCTTATAGCTGGGGCCGTCGATCAAATGATCACTGGCCACCACGAACATCAATTCCGATAGCGGAAACTGCATACAGGACAACACGATTGCCGCAGTGGTTTTCCGTCCTTCCCCTTCCAAAATGAGCCGATAGGTGATTCCCTGGAACACCTTCATTTGATTTTCAACGATAAACTGATATTCTTGATTTGTTACGATGATGAATTCATCGCAAAAGGGAATATTCCGGGCGATTGTTTCCTGAAAAATAGAATGGTCTCTTTGGATACTGATAAACTGCTTGGGATAATTTTTCCTGGATAAAGGCCACAGACGGTCTCCCCGCCCGCCGGCCAACACGAGACATTTCATGGTTGCTCCCCTTTGCGCGTTTTGGCGCACAGATAAATCTGAGAGATTGAAAATTTATCAATCTTGGACTCTTTCGTATGCCAAGGTACGTATAAACCGATTTTTATCCAGTATAACATGGGATTTTCAAATATTCAACCTTTCGGCCTTGCCTGCGGCATCCTTTCCGCATCCGATATGCTCCCAGGTTAACAACATGAAAACCGTTGCTTCACTTACCCTGCCCGAACCCGTCCAAAGACGCGTATCCAGGGACAGGCCTTATGAAGCAACGGTTTTCATGCTGCATCGTGCTCTCAATCTATCCTAGGCTTTCATAAGGAATGTTTTCTTTCTCATAATCACACAAACCGCCAAAGCCACTGCCGTAATCCCCACCCAGCCGGCCATTGTCACCGGCCAGCCGGCCTTCTCCACCAAAATTCCAATCGTGAACGTGGATATGGCGCTGCCCAGATATGCGGTGGCGTTGAGCAGTCCGGATACCGCAGCCACTCGCCCTTGCGCTTCAAAATGCAGGGGAATCATATTGACATACAGGGTATTGACCGCCATCATGGAGGCGGTAATGATAGCGAACAGGACAACCGCCAGCAATACATGCCATTTCCCGAACAGCAACAGACATAGCAATGCCGCGGTGGCGATTCCGAAAAACCAAATAGACGTCCTGATTTCTTCCTCAGGATGCTTTCTGCCTGCATATCTGGCCGCATAGGCCCCCGTTAAGTTAATCAGAGGCAGGACCATCGTCACCAGCACGGAAAAGGAGGACGTCACATCATAGCAGTCGTAAATATACGTGGGAACCCACTGTGTTATTCCGTCCTTTAGAACGCCGTGAATCATCACTGGCAACAATATCCCCATAAGCCCGCTTCCCAGCACCAAGGGAAGAAGCGGCGTATGTACCTTTTCCTGTCCGATATCCGCCTCTTCTTTTACGCTCTTTTCTATTGATACGGTCGTCCCCGTTCCCTTTTGCATCAGAAAACGGTCCACTCTCCGGTAACCTATAATCCAAATTACGGCAATTGACGCCATGATTCCTGCGGCCAGGAAAAAAGCTGCCTGCCAGGTGAACAGCTTCATGGCACAAGCCGAAAGAAAATAGGAGGTCAGTGTCCCCACCGCCATGCTGGAAGCGATGTCCACGCTGTACTGTCTCTTTTTCTCCGCCGAATATTTCTCCGCAAAAATACGGATGATCGGCGGCCAGATCATGGACTGCATATATCCGTTGATTCCCCACAGGGCGGCTAGAACCCAGAAGGTTTTCATGCACCCCATCAGGAGATTGGCCATCCCGGAGCTAAACAGCCCCAGAAAGATCATGTTCTGGGGCCTGCTTTTATCCCCAAGGATTCCATTGCAAAGCTGCCCGATCCCATAGGCGAAAAAGTACACCATACTAATGCTTCCGGCCTGGGAAAGGGTTAGGATACCTTCTTCCATCATGGAAGACATAACCGACGAATAATTCAGCCTCCCTATGTAAGAACTGAAGTAAACACACCAGCACAGGAGAAACAAAAGGCGCCCCATCTTTTTATCAGTCAGCTTCTTTTCATTCATTTTCTTTAAAACTCCAATACCATTCCGTCATAAGCGATGAGGAAATCATCCTTCCTTGTCGCATCCTCTAATTCCTCATGGAGCAATCCTCCATTGTGGGAAAAATGGGTTAGAACCACCGGCGTCCTGTCATCGATACAATCCATTTTTTTCAATTTTTCCACCACACTGCGGTTAGCCTGCAGCCCCATGTGCCCGCTTTCCATGGTCGGATCCTTTCCCAGCGTACAATCCAGGCTCACGCAATCCAGTTTTATGCCCTCCAGCGCCTGCCAGGTATCCTCCGGAAATACGCCCGTATCGTTGGCATATAACAGCGTTTTTCCTTCCTCATCCCGGATCAGATAGATCAGGCACTCTTCTTTGGGGTCATGTACCGCATGAAGGGGCGTGATGTGATATCCTGGAATCTCAAAGGGCACAAATGCCCTGATCTCTTCAAAGCCGACGCAGTCCCGCATATTGGCCGAATCATCCTCCACTTCCAGAGTACGTAGAAACATCCAATGACACTTTTCATTTCCGTACACCGTCATTTTACCTTGATTCCCATGGAGCGCATAGGGGAAAGCCCGCAGGATCAGTTCGGTGGAATAAAAATGATCCGTATGGGAATGCGTGAGGATCACATGACGAATTCCCGAAAAATCCAGATCATACTTCATCATATGATAAAAGGTATCCGGCCCAAAGTCAACCAGCAGTTTTTTGTCAATCAACATTTGTGGGCGGCTTCGGTAATTTTTACCCTTCGCTTCCCTTGCCCTTTGGCAATTGATACAATCACAGAACATGGCCGGCCATCCTTCCGCCGCCGCTGTTCCAAGATAATGCAGCTTCATGTTTACCTCCCATCTGCCCGCCTTATCAGGCATCCTTATTTTATCCTTTCACCGCGCCGTTTACGAGTCCGCCCATGATCTGTTTCTGCAGGAATACATACAGAACCATGATGGGCAGCATGGCCAGCAGAAGCCCGGCAAAGATCAAGGAATAGTTCACCGTTGTCTGGGATTTAAAATTATAGACGAAAAGGGTTAACGTATAGTTGTCCGGCGTTTTATTCAAAGCCAGCAGGGGAAGGAAAAAGTCATTCCAAAACCACAGGCCGTCCATAATCAAAACGGTAGCCGTCATGGGTTTTAACAGCGGAAAAATAATCTGCCAATAGGTACGCAGCGTGCCTGCGCCGTCCATATAAGCCGATTCCTCCAGTTCACCCGGCACCCCTTGGATAAAAGCCACATAAAGAAAAACGCCCTCGCACACGGAACTGGCAATATACACCACCGTAATCCCCGTCACATTCAGCATGTGGAAGCCTGACATCACCTGGACAAGGGGCATCATTTTCACTTGAAAAGGAACAAAAATACCGATCAGAAGAAAATAATATAAAAATTTGTAGTACTGTTTATGATCCATATTCCGAGCTATGGCATAAGAAACCAGAGGCACCACCAATACCACGCCACAACATGCCGCTATGGTTATGAATACCGTATTGATCACGGAGTTGAGAAATCCTGATTTCGTGATTACTTCCACAAAATTGCCCAAATAAAGGGTGGTGGGAAAAGAAAAGATACTCTTGGTGAGCTCTTCCGTGGATTTAAACGCGGTGATCACGGTAAGATACATGGGAAAAATGATCAACGCCGCGCCGCAGATCAGAAAGAGATAAACGAAAATACCGGGTTTTTTCTTCATGGCCGCCCTCCCTAATACACTTTCTTCTTATTACTGATACTGGTTTGGATAAAAGAAATCGCACAGATTACGATCGTCAGTATCATAGCTTCCGCAATGGCGTAGGAAAATTTCACTTCTTTGAAACCATGGTTATAGATGAGCATCGCCAGGCTTTCCGTAGCCCCTCCCGGTCCGCCGTTCGTCAGCGCCACGATGATATCGTATACGGTCAGTCCGCTTTTCACCTGCAGGATAATCACCACGGAAAGCACTGGAAGCAGAAAGGGCATTGTGATATATTGAAATTTCTGCCATCTATTGGCTCCGTCCAGCACCGCAGCTTCATACAGTTCTTCCGGCGTAGACTGCAGTCCTGCCAGCAGCATCACGGTAGCCATGGCCACTGCCATCCATACATGGACGATCAGTACACCGTATATGGCTGTGGATTTGCTGGCTAAAATATTGGAGGAAAGGATGGGAATCTCCAGCGCCTTTCCGATCACCGGAACTACCCTGTAAAAAATTTCATTAAAGATCAAACCGACCACCAGCATCCCCAACACTGCCGGGAAGAAAAAGATCCCCCGAAACAGCGATTTGAAACAAAGATTGCTGTTAAAAATCAATGCGAGGATCAGGCTGAGCCCCACCACCAGGATTACCGCCAGCAACGTGAATTTCACATTGAATTTAACGGCATTCTGAAAGCGGCTGTTCGTAAAAGCCGTAATGTAGTTGGAAAATCCGATAAATTCATAGTCTTTTGACAGTCCGTTCCAATCCGTAAAACTGTACATAATGCCAATGATAATGGGATAGATAAAAAAAATGCAATAGAGAACCGTTGCAGGAATTGTGAATAAAAACATGGACAACGACCTTTCCGACATCTTTTTCTTCTTATCTCTATTCATACAGACTCAACTCCCCTCTGCCTGCTTCAGCAGGCGTTTGAATCAGGACGCAGGAAATCTTTGATTTCCTGTTACTCCCCTCTGCCTGCTTTAGCAGGCGTTTGAATCCTGTTATACCCTTTATGAAAAGCTCCCGCAAGGAAACCTTCCGGGAGCTCTCCGCATTATTGATTGTAATAATCCTTACAAATCCGATCCGTTTCCGTGATCAGGGCATCGATATCCTTGTCACTGAGCAGATTCTGTACATAGATGGTCCATTCCGTTCTCCATCCAGAGGGCCAGAAGTTAACCAGTGTTAAGAAGGTGTTATCCCCTGTAATCTGCTGGCTGATATCCTGCAGAGCCGTAATCTTATAATCCACACCTTCAATACAGGTGGGCGTTCCTTCATTATCCGCCATGATCTGGTAGATTTCAGGCCTTGACATGAACTCGATGAACGCTTCGCAGATTTCAGGATGCTCCGTATTCACGGAATATCCCAGCGCAATGTCCACGTTGATGGGCAGGCTTTCCGCACCGTCCGGGTTCGGAATCGGAATCAGCGTACAGTTCAGATCCGCATTTCCCGCAAGGATGTCCGCCATATAGAAGGTGCCGCCCACATACATGGGATATACGCCGTTACAGAAATCCGCGGTTCCCTGATCACGTCCGATTCCCAGAATGTCGTCCGGCGCATACTCAGCCAGTTTTAACAACGCCTCGGAGAAAACGCGTACCTGATTCTTATCGGCATCTGCGAAGGAACCTTCCCCTTTTCCTACAGATTCACACACATCCGCAAAATCCTTGTCCACAATACCGATCAGCCTTTCCGCGAACTGATTCAGGGAACCTTTTCCGTCAAAGATCAGCGGCTTTTCTGTCCCTTTTTCCACAAACGCATCCAGGCAGGCAATCAGTTCATCCCAAGTCTTGGGCAATTCCAGACCGGCGGCTTCAAAGAGATCCAGATTACAATAGATTCCATAGGAGCTGAGCCCATAAGGCATTGCATAGATCTTACCATCGTCATAGGTAGAATAGGATATGGCGCTCTCTGACGCTCTGGACAGGAAGTCTTTTCCGCTCAGATCGGCTAAAAGGCCGTCCTGCATGATCACGCGGTAACTGTATTCCGCAGGATAAATGGACATGATATCGGGCATATCGTTGGTGGATACCCGGGTAAAGAATACGGTTTCCGCATCGGACGGGGATACCACTTCGATCTCCACATTCGGATATTCCTCCTGGAACTTGGGAATAATCACTTCATTATACAGGCTTTCCGCCTCCACTTTCTGATTAAAGAATTCCAGAACGATCTTCTCGGAATCCGAACCGCCAGAAGCGTCGGCTTGCTGCGTATCCTGGGCGCTTTCAGCCGTCTGCGCATTCTCGCTGTCTCCTCCTTTGGAACCGCCGCATCCTGTCAAGGCAGACGCCGCAAGAATTGCGGACAACATAATGCTGATCCATCTTTTTTTCATTCCTTTTCCTTCTCCTCCTTCAAATTATGTCTGTAAACGCTTTCTTTGTTGCTTCTGACATAGTATAGCAGGCCCGGTCATCCTATAAAATGCCCTAGTTTCCTGTTTCTTACCATTTTTTCACACCTTCTGTTTTCTGGGCTCCATTTGTTTTTTTTGTGGTATAATCTCATTTATATATGCGAAAGGCTTCTCACCATAGAGCATGCACCATATGTGCTGCCGGACGCAAGTTTCCTTTACCTCGCTTATACGTATACGCGCTAAAGAGCGCAGATGGGAGTTAATTATGAAAAAATTCTCCCCCTGGCAATTTTTGCCTTTCGGGAAGAAGACGTTTAAAAAGGAGAAAAAATTCTATCAGGTAAGCATAAAACTGCGCATCCTCATGGCAGTGGAATTCTTTCTATTGACCTCTGCCTATCTGCTGATCCTCTTTTTCTACCTTCAAAACTGCCATCTGCAGCAGAATACGTCCATCTATAACCTGAATCATACCCTTCTGCTGCATGCGAATTCCGTTCTGGAAAAGCTGGATACTGCCTCAGGGTTTCCGCTGGCCCATATGGCGGACAGATATAACGATCCTCTGCTGAAATATTTGGTGGAAAAGAATCACGGCGGCATTACGCAGACGGACTTTTATCGTTTTTTTTATAACCGCACCAATGAGGTTTTTATTCAATTTCCAGAAGTGGAATCGATCATCCTGTTGGATAAAGAGGGTAATCTCTTGGACAGCAAAACGGTTTACAACCTATACTTGCCGGCCGGGGACTACAGCTCCGGCGCCTGGTATGAAAACTGCCGGGAAATGGCCGGAAAGCTCTACATCCTGAATGAGGAAGAGGTTTCCTATTTGGGGTGGAGGCAGACTCCCCAGAACCTACATGCCGCCAGAATCCTATATGACCACCTCACATTAAAGCCCATTTGTATCACGTTGATCGGGATCCGCGCCGCCGATATCCCCATCACTTTTGAAACGGAGAAGTTGTTTGATGCGCAGCAATATGCCATCTATGATTCCTCCTGCAGACAGTTTATTGGAAATCTGGAAACATTTCCGGGGCAAGAGGCCCTGTTGGCATCACGCTCGGGCGATTATTATCAAATGTATCGGGAATCAGGAACCACATACCTTTATCACATCTCTTATAGTTCCAAAGCAGGCGGTTCCTACAGCGTAATACGAACTCCTTATCGGCTTCTTCTATGGGATCAGTTTCGGACAGTCTTTGGCATCTTGGTAGGCGGATTGGCCCTGATCGTACTCAATATCTCCATTTTCGGCGGGATTATCGGCAGCATCAACCGGCCCCTTGCGCGTCTAGTGAATATGTGTGAGGAAATCGGACATGGTAACTTCAGCATCCGTATCCCCTGTTCCCAGACGGATGAGCTTTCGTATCTCACGGACTCCCTGAATTCCATGTCCGCCCAGGTGCAGCAGTTAATAGAAGAAGTCTATATCCGTTCCCTGACGGAACGGGATTTGGAGCTACAGATGCTCCGTTCCCAGATCAACCCGCACTTTCTCTATAATACATTGGAAAACATGCGCATGTCCGCTTACACCCAGGGATATCTGGAGTTGAGTGAAATGTGCCTGCTCCTCTCCAAAGTCCTGCGGTATGGGGTGACGAACCAATCCAGCCTGGTCTGCGTCAAAGAAGAACTGGAACATCTAAAGGATTACACAGCCCTTCTACAATATTGCCTTCCCCAGCTACAAATCAGCATCTGTGTGGATGAAAAGCTTTATGCATATCAGATGATAAAAGTGATCTTCCAGCCGCTGGTGGAAAACGGCGCCAACCACGCCGGAAAGGATATACACCTTCCAGTCCATATACAAGTTTGGGGATATGAAGAAAAAGAAGATTTGATTTTTGTCGTTTCCGATAACGGAAACGGCATGGATAAACAATATCTGGAAGAGTTGCGCCTATCCCTGGACGACGTAGAGAACACGCGCTATGGAATCGGCCTGAAAAATATCCATCGCCGCATTCGTCTCTACTATGGCGATCACTATGGCCTTGTAATTAACAGTTCCCCAGGCAGAGGTACTTCCGTCACCGTGCGCATCCCTAAAATGGATACGATATCCGAGTCTCACGCAAAGGAGGATTCCGATGGAACAGCAAGTAATTCCTTTTAAGCTTTTGTTGGTGGATGATGATATCCGGATCCGTCTCGGCCTGGAAAAAATCATCTCAAATCACTTTTCCCAGGATGAGATCGTGATTTTTTCCTGTGAAAACGGATTGATGGCCGCCCAGTTTCTCGCTCGGGAACCCATCGATGTGGTCATCACAGATATCAAGATGCCGTTGTGCTCCGGCATAGATCTTTTGAAACACATGAATGAGCAGAAACTCTCCTGCTGTTCCGTTGTGTTAAGCGGATACGATGACTACAACCTGGTCAGGGACGCCTTGCGGCTTGGCGCATCGGATTATCTCCTGAAACCGGTGGACGAAGGGCTGCTGATCCACACGCTCCAAGAGCTGCGAAGCACTGCCCTGCGGCCGGCTTCTTCCTCGCAGCAGGCCTCATCTCTCTCCTCCATGCTGAAAATGCAGCAGCTTCTGGAGGTCTTTGTGGGAAGTTCGGATCTGTACTTGTCCGAGGTGAAAAATTTTGAACAGGAACACCATATCCATAGCCAAACGCCCTGCCTTATGTGTTATGTAGACATCAAACGGGCGCTCTATAGCAACCATCTGACCTGTTTTCAGTTCCTGGCAGACCGGGCAGAAACCTTTTTAACCGGTTCACAGATCATTCAAAATGCCAAACCTGCGGTCATCTATGGCGGTTTAGACGCCTATTGGATCTTTCTCCTGTTTTCAGACGATATCCGTCTTGCTCCAGAAAAAGTCTTAAAGCCGTTCTTGGAATTGCTGGAAAAAGACCATTTCAAATATAGCGTTACTCCTATCTGGTACGCCTATGAGAACATACGCCAGGCGGATATAGATTGCAGAAAGGGATTCGAAAAATATTACTTCGATCTGCCATACACCCTTCCCAGAGAACCCATCAGCCTTCAAAGCGTTTCCGACTGCCTAGGAGCGGCTGTATCTGCAGCCTCCCTGTACGACTATGCAGCCACCATCCAGAATCTGGAGCGCTGTTTTGCCATGATCAGTTCCCTGCGCCCTTCCATTCCAGAAGTGAAGAAGGAGATGAATCACTTTGTTTACTCCCTACTGAACAAAAATTCCGCTTTTATACCCGTTATCAGCTCCAGTAAATTCACCGATTATGATATCCTGGAACATATCGAAAAGGCCGAAAGCCTCTCCGCTCTCCAGAAAGGCATGTATTCCACCATCAATCACCTAATTGGAGAGTTGATGCAGTCCATGGAGGATAAAGATGACTATGTCATCCAAAAGGCAAAGGAATACATTCATCATAATTATCAGGACAATTTAACTTTGAACGATGTGGCTGCCCATGTTTTCTTAAGCGGAAACTATTTCAGCACCCTGTTCAAGCAAAAGACAGGCACTACCTTTCGCAATTACCTGCGCAGCTTCCGGATCGAAAAGGCAAAGGAACTGCTCACCACCACCAATCTGCGCATCTATGAGGTGGCCCAGCAGACAGGATACAATGAACACTCCCATTTCGTCAGAGCGTTTAAATCCCTTACCGGTCAAAGCCCAGGGGATTACCGGGAAGGCCGATAATGACGACAACCACGGCAACCTTCTTTCCGCGCATAATGAGGGTATCAGAATCGATCTGCTGCTCCCTTCACATTCCGCATCGGCATCCTGCCGGGCTCCGAGCGGCATAGAAAAAGGCATATCAGAAACCGGATAAACCTTCTTCCGATTCTGATATGCCTCTATTATTCTTTGTATTACTGCGTCGGTTCTCTACGGACTCAGAATCCGTTTTACCACATAAGGCGTCCTATAGGAAGCATTGGAGATCTTAATTCCCGTCCTGGGACTGCTCGCATGAATAACCTGACCATTCCCGATATAAATCGCCACATGGTTCACGCGGCCATTTTTCGCGTAGAATATCAAATCGCCCGGCTGCGCCTCGGAAAGGCTGATCTTCGTCCCCATGGTGCTCTGTGCCGCTGAGGAATGCGGCAGATAAACGCCGTATTTCCGGAACACGCTGAGTACAAAACCGGAACAGTCCGCCCCGTTGGTTAGGCTGACTCCGCCCCACACATAGGGACGGCCCAGGGACTGCTTCGCAAAATTGACCAGATCCACGCGCACATTGGACACTCCTTTGCCGTAAACCAGCTCCGTCTGCGTCACGGCGCGCTCCAACCGCTTCGCAATATCCACATATTCAGCGGACACATAGGCTTCCTCATCATCCAACATGATCTTCACCCAACCGTCCAGCTGCTCCTTAACTTCCAATTCTTCCCCTTCAGCCACCAACGTGATGATCGGGCTTTCCGTACTCGGATCTTCACGAACGCGCAGGCCGCCTGAATTGCAGACCGCCATGTAAGTGGCCACTTCGTCCGCCCGATCTCTGGCCTCCTGCCCAGTGAGAAGGAAGTCTATTTTCACATAGCCTGTCACTTTACCGGAACGGATGCGTGCCCAGCCGTCAGACACCTCCAGGACTTCACACCCGCTGTTCTTACTCATCTTCCCAACCAGTTTTCCGTCCTCACCCGGCGTCTCGCGCACGTTCAGATGATCAGACACATTGGCAACTCCCAAATTGCTGAAGCCGTATACTGCCTTACGTTCTGCCCTGGCTTCCTCCGCCGCCGCAAGATATTCTTCTTCTTCCAGATTGGCTTCCAGAATCTCACCGACACCCGCAGACGGCACGGAAACTCCTGTCTCCGAGGCAAATACGGTAAGTCCCGTCCCCCATATCATTCCGGCCGCCAAAAGTCCAATTACCCTCGTACCTCTTAACATAAGTAATTCCTTCTCCCGATCTATACTGCGCTCCACAGGATAGCGTCATATCCTGTATTCTTTACAGTTTCCTTTCAATTTATTACAAATCTGTTACAAACTTAGTATAATCACTTCTCCTTCACTTGTCAAATAAAATCGTATATCTATATCTTTCTACAGCAAAATTTCGGTAATCGTCCAGAGAAGTCCGGCTTTTACAAATTCCGTAACTTTACATACCGGCATATCCTGCTATTCAGCCCGCAAGCGCTTTCTGCTCCCTCCTGCGGACATACTCTGTCTCCTCCTCCGCCTCATAGAGGCAGAAGGCGATATTGGTGGCGTGATCCGCTACCCTCTCCAGACCGCTCACGATATCGGAAAAGATCATACTGGCTTCGGGCGTACAATCGTTTCTCGTCAAACGTTCTATATGGGAAGTTTGGATCCTTCTCTCTAATTCATCAATGGAATTTTCCAACAGTTGCACGTCCCCGGCATACCTGTCCGAACCGGTAGAAAACATTTCAAAGGAATATCGCAGGATCAGGTTGACCTTATCCATCATCTCTCCCAGTTCACGCTGTGCCGCCTTGCTGAAGGAAACCCCCATCTCTTTTCTCTGCACGGCCGCATCCGCCACGTTCTCCGCATGGTCTCCGATCCGTTCAATGTCATTTACAATATGAAACAAGGCGCCGATGCTCTTCTGATCCTCCAAAGGAAGCGTCGTTTGATTGATCTTCACCAAATAATCCGTAATCGCATGATTCAGGAAATCGATATTTTTCTCCACCTCATAGACCGTCTGGATATCCTCTTCATCCAACGTGATCAAGGCATTCATTGCCCGGTTCAGGTTATCGGCGGCCAGAGTGGCCATCCGCCCCAGCTCCTTATCGGCCTCCACCACTGCGGTGGCCGGATTAAACACATTCGTCCCGCCGATATACTTCAGCGTATAGCTGTCGCGGTCGTCCATCTTCCGCTCTTCGCCAGGCACCAGCAGATAGGTTAATTTCACGATTCCCCCGGAGAACGGGAACAGGACAATTACTTGGAAAATCTTAAAAATCGTATGTGCGTTTGCCACAAACCGGCCCGGATTGTTCCCAGACACAATATGTAACAGGGATATTACCGGCGCCATCGCCAGCTTTAGGATGATATACATCAGAATCGTTCCGATCACATTGAAAAGGAAATGGATCATGGCGGCCCTTTTGGCATCCTTCTTCCCGCTTAAACTGGCAAGAAGCGCCGATGTACATGCGCCAATATTGCACCCCAGGATGATAAACAAACAGATCGGAAGCTCCAGAAGCCCCTGATTGGCCATCAAAAGAACAATGCTCACCGTTACGGACGAACTCTGAATCACTGCAGTCAGGGCCGTCCCCACCAGGATCGCAAGAACAGGGCTTTGCAGAGACGAAAGAATCCATACGATCTGCGGCATATCCCGCATACCGGACATGGCGCCTGACATACCCGACAACCCCATAAAAAGCACGCCAAAGCCTACGATAATATTGCTGATCTTAATAACGGACTGCTTTTTGGAAAACATCACTCCCAAAACCCCCACAAGAAGGATCACCGGAGCGACTTCAGACAGGTTAAAAGATACCAATTGAGAGGTTACCGTGGTACCAATATTGGCTCCAAAGATTACCCCTGCGGCCTGATTCAGATTCATCAGGCCCGAATTTACAAAACTGACTACCATCACCGTGCATGCCGATGACGACTGGATCACGGCGGTAAAGAAAACTCCAACCAACATACCAAAGAAAGGGTTGCTGGTGAACATCTCCAGAATATCCCTCAGCTTTGCCCCTGCGGCTTTCTCGATGCTTTCACTCATCAGATTCATCCCAAACAGGAACAGGCCCAGCCCACCTGCAAGCGAAAGCAGCATCGCACCTATACTCATTTTTCCGTCTTTCCTCCCTGTCCCGTACCGGCGCCCTTTCGGCGCATCCGGCATGGGGCTGTACCTTTTACCGATTCTTCATATATGTCCTTATTCTATATTTTAAGGGATTCTTTAAAAAGATACAAGAGAAAAGAAAGAAATTGTTAAATTATGGACGACTTCGTAATCGTTCAGGCAAGTCCAACATGCACTGCACTCATCGTTGAAAACGTGACAGAGGCCATACATCCAACCATGAAAATCGCATAGCGATTTTCATGGTTGGATGCGCAACAGTTCACACTA
>CANSTU010000067.1 GCA_947650005.1 uncultured Lachnospiraceae bacterium | reverse complement strand
AGGTATGGATAAAATGCCCCTTTCCCGCTGCCGGGTTCTCATAGGCGAAGGTAAAACGGCTGCATGAATCCGGACAGCCATCATCGCTCTTTAAGATGGATAGTGCATAATTATAGCCCTTTTCAATATGCATGATCCCGGAAATCCTGGGCGTATAGTTGGGAGCATCCGGCTCGAATTCCCTGCACCGCAAGGACTGTTCAAAGGTCATCTGCCGATCCATCCCCTCGTAGATCGTATCGGTCTGATCTCCGTTTGTCACGATGGTTTTATTCCCCAGCACCCGCACCGGCGCATAGATGATCAGGCTTGGATCCTCCATCTTGGATTCGTCAAAGGCCTGCGTACGGATTCCGTTCCCGTCCTCCACAAAGATACGGTTCCTGCTGTTGACGCTCCTGCCCATGATAAAGTAGGCTGCTACGGCTTTTTTTCCGTCCGGCGTCCTCCCGAGCACGATCCCCCGCCCTGGATAAGCATTCCCCTTTAGTTCTTCCTCCAAAGATACTACTTTCATCGACTCCTCCATTCCGCCGCTTCCGCATATTGCCCGGATCTGCCGATCCGTACGGAACAATAAATGCCGTCCTGCCAAGCATCGCGCATCCGAAACAAAAAACCGCCACGCTCCACGAATCGGCTTTTATTGTAAAAAAACCGTCTGGCTACTCGTTCCCTCAAGTACCCAGGCGGCCGGCTTTCCTCATGTATACTCCCTGTGGTGCTCCACCAATCCGCCAGTCATATACACTAACTTCAGTTTCCAAGGCTGTCCACGCTGTGGGACATCCCTATGGATTCAGTATATCCTATCGCCTTTTCTCTGGCAAGAGTATTTTGTAAATTGGATATAAAGCAGCAGCAATGTAAATAAGCGGGAAGAATTGGTAAAATATTGATTGATCCAATAAACTATGACATAATGTTGTCATATATTATTTGTTATATTCAGCGTAAGGGTGCCAGATTGAAAATCAAATTTTCAATCTCCCTGATTGGTTTGTGCGTAAAAGCGCGCAGATGGGAGCAAAAATGAAGATCGACCGGCTTATGGGCATTGTTATCTATCTATTAAATCACGGGCGGACATCTGCCCAAAAGCTTGCAGAGGAATTTGAAGTCTCCTCTCGTACGATCGTAAGAGATCTGGAGTCCCTGGATCAAGCTGGCATTCCCATTCAATCCTTCCATGGCTCTGAGGGCGGTTATCAGATCATGGATGGTTATGTCTGGGAAAAGCAGGCTGCCACCAAACAGGACTATGACTGGATCATCGCCGCATTGAAAGGAATGGTGAGCGCCTATACGAATAAGCACTTGGAACAAATTTTAGCCAAACTAAAAAGCTTGAACGATGCCGAAACCCTTCCCATTAGTCTGGATCTGGGCGCAGCAAGAGAAAATGAGCAGGTCAATGACCGGTTAAGGCTGCTGGAAGATGCCATTTTGAATGAACAGATCGTCCAATTTTCCTATATAAACAGCCATGATGAAAGGAAAGAGCTCCAAGTCGAGCCGGTACGTCTGCAATATCAATGGTATAACTGGTATCTAATCGGATATTATGAAAAACATCAGGGCTACTGTATGTTCAAACTGGTTAGAATGGAGCATTTAGAAATAACAGACCAAAAAATCACAAATATCCATGATCCTGCAAGCATAAAGCTCAAAAATGACACCAACAACAGCATCCATATAGTCTTACATGGGAAAGCAGCCATAAGGTCGAAATGCAGAGAATACCTGAATGGCCGAATTACAAAGGAATACGAAAACGGCGACTTCGAGTTTAGCTTTACCGTACCCGAACATGAAACGTTTTGGTACGGGGTTCTTCTTTCCTTTGGTAATCAGGCCAGGGTAATAAAACCACGGAAAATAAAAGAACGCATTCTACAAACCTGCAAAGAAATCCAACGGATATACGGGAAGGAAGGTTAACTTGAACAATGGCTCAAAGCCATTTTCCATCATGAATTGATTCCTGCATCTCAAAGCCTGCAGGTTACGGAAAGGTATGGTTATTATATGAAAGAAATTCAAAGATATCATGTAAATGAGGAATGGGCGCATTCAGGAATGATAAAGGCCGGGGATTTTTACTTCTTAAGCTACTGTGTCCGCAACATAGGCGGCACCATAGAACAGCAAATTAACGGCGCCTTCGACGAAATGGAATCCAGACTGGCATTGGCAGGCCTCACCCTTGAACATGTCGTACAAATGGACTGTCTGTTCCGCGATATCTGGAACATTCCGGTCATGGAAAAAATCATACGGGAAAGGTTCAACGGAAAATACCCCGTACGCAAATCCATCCAAACCGAATTCGCCCATACAGGCGATGGCCTGCAGTTCCAGGTCGACGCCATCGCTTACTCCCCTCAATAACCCAACATGGTCAATCCTGTCCTTCAAACACGCCAAACGCACGAATGGTTTCACGGCCCTTCCGAAATTTTCCCATGGAAAATTTTCCACGCTTCGATTATAATACCTATAAGCTGCATTGCTCCGTCCGGTAGCTTTAGGTTCTTGCCGGCACAAAGTGCGGCGTTTGAAGAAATATGAGCACGCAGAATGCTCTGATGTGCATTCTGGCGTCCAAGGCATCACACCCCTACATGCAGAGTTCTTTCTGCATGTAGGGGCAGAAGTTTGAACGTTCCTGCATAGTTCATTGGCGGCAGGATTTGAGTGCGTGCTTTGCACGCAGACGGGATCAGGAATGGTAAATACACATCGCCTACGCAAAAAAGAACTCCGGAAAGAACTCCTCTTTTACGGGACTGCCTTTCTATGTATGGCAGTCCTTGCCTTTGTGCAGCCCTTTGGTGAGGGCCCTGACGAGATCAACCGTTTTCGGGTGGTACAATACATCTGCGACCATGCCAGCCTCCCCCGGGGAGATGATCCGGCGGTACTGATCCCGGGTTATGGCGGTTCCTACGCCTTCCAGCCCATGCTTCCCTATATCATTCAGGGCCACCTTCTGGGAATCCTGCGTATCTTCACCGACCGTTTTGATGTGCTCCTGATTGCCGCTCGGATGGTAAATGTAGTCTTCGGCATGGGCGCCGCATTCTGTACCAGGAGGCTTTCCCGTGTGCTCTTCCCTGAAAAGATGACGCAATGGATCTTTTCCTTTCTGGTGGTCTTTCTGCCCCAGAGCGTCTTCATCCATACCTATGTGAATACGGATTCCTGTGCCGTCTTTTCCGTTCTCCTGATGTTTTCCATTGGAATAGAAGGGATGCGTGACGGATATAACCGAAAAAAATGCTTCCTGATCGCCCTTGGCGTGACTCTGTGCGCTCTGTCCTATTATAATGCCTATGGCGCCATCCTGGTTACCGCAGCACTATTCATCAGCGTTTACCTAACCCGGATTGCCGCACATGTCATCGCCTCTGACGGCACCGCATTCCCCATCGACCGAGTTCGGGTAGAATGGGGGCGATTGTTGCGCGGCGGCTTTTTCATCGCTTTCCTGGTATTGATCGGATGCGGATGGTGGTTCGTACGAAATGCTTTCCTCTATCAGGGGGATTTTCTGGGAATGGCCGCCCGAAACGCCTGCGTGGCTTCCACCTGTACGCCGGAATATCATCCCCTGCTCAAAACCACCTACCAAAACCAAGGAATCGGCGTTTTTACCATGGTGTTCGGGACGGATTATTATGCCCTGCTCCGACGCAGCTTTGTGGCCATGTTCGGCCCCATGAGCCTTCCCACCCATTATTATATCTATGAAACCTACTACAAAATTTTCGCCGTGGGCCTCCTAGCCGTCCTGCTTCCCGTCGGGTTTGATCTGCACCTTACCTGGCTGAAACGCAACCGTCGCACCTTTTTGGGCCTCTGTATGTTCCTGATGTGTGCAATCACCATTTTTCTGTGCATCTATTATTCCTACACCTGGGATTTCCAGCCTCAAGGGCGTTATCTAATGCCCATGCTTCCTTCCTTTATGTACCTGGTCACACTGGGCATACGAAGGGTATTCTATCTCGTTTCGGAACTTTTGGACAGGCTGAGATGCCACAGCCTGGCGGAACTGCTGCCCGGCTTCTTAGGCAGGCTGCTCCTTAGCTTCATTGCCGCGGCACTTCTCTATACCGTATTTGCGGTGGTTGTGCCCCATTATTTATAGGATGCTTTACCCAGAAACGGGCTGATCCGCGTTTGATGCGGATCAGCCCGTCCTTTGATGGATAATATAGAACAGAACTATCATGGATAAAATGCCTACAGCCCATACACCTGCGCCGCCAGCAGGCAGAACATGGAATCAGCCCAGGCAAACCAGGGACGTGTGAACTCCTCTGGCCTGTCCGGATGGAATCCTTCATGCATGTGCCAAGTTTCCGCCGTAGTCCTCTTCAAGGTCTCCAGAAGTTCCTTCTTTTCTTCCGCTGTTTCCGCGGTCAAGCCTTGCACTGCCAGGGCGATATGCCACACATAGCCATCAGGGGTATGGGGGCTCCCGATTCCTTTGGCCAGTTTCCCTGAGAAGTAGAACGGGTTGGATTTGCCAAGCAGGAATTTCCTGGTATTGCGATAGATGGGATTTTCCTTTTCACAGAAGCCAAACCAGGGCGCTCCCAGGAGGCTGGGCAGATTGGCATCGTCCATCAGGTTGTAATGCCCCAGGCCATCCACTTCATAGGCAAATATCTCCCCGTGTTCCGGATGGTGCACCACGCCCCATTTATAGATCCCCTGCTCGATCTCCTCTGCCAGCGCCGCTGCTTCCTCCACCAGATCCTGCTCCAAAGGCAGTTCCCGCAACCCTTTGAGCACGCTTACCGCCAACATATTGGAGGGGATGAGATAATGGTACGTGCAGGAATCATCACTGGGCCGAAAGCCCGACCAAGTCATTCCGGTATACCCCACAGGAGAGCCTTTTCCCTCCTCGCTCAAGGTTTCCGTGGGAAGCTCACTGTCCCGCTGGAACCGATAGTTGGAATTTTCATGGCGCTGCTCACGTTTCCACACAGCGAGAATCGTCCGCACAGCCTTTTTCACCCGATCCGTGACCACATCCCCACCCTTTCTCCTGCAGTATTCCTCCAGCAGGAAACAGGGGAAAGCCAGGGAATCCACCTCGTACTTTCTTTCCCAAATATAGGGGCCCATTTCCGTCTCGTCCTTGCTATAGCAGGCATAATCCCCATTTTTATTAAAAGCATTGGCATAAGGGTCAATCAAAATCAGCTCCGCTTGTTTCCAGATCAGCCCTCTAACGGCGGCATCCACCTCCTCATCCTCCAATGCGCGCAGATAGGGAAGCACCTGCATGGAACTGTCCCTCAGCCACATGGCCTCAATATCCCCGGTAATACAGAAGGTAGTGCCGTCCTCCTGCCTGCTCAGCGTGGTTTCCCAGGTACATCCAAAGCAGTTTTTATACAGCCTTTCCATCTCCTCGTCCTTGATTCGGCTGCAATCCTTTTCCATTAATTCCAACATTCCTTTTGTCATATTTCCTCTCATTCTGCCGCGTAGCGGCTTTCGCATCAGGAGACTTTCAATCTGCCTGCCTTAAGGCATGTCGTCCTGTCTGTTTCGCAGATGAATGAAAAAGGTCGCCCCTTTTCCCTCTCCATACCCTAGCTCTTTTGAAGTTCCCTTTCCAGTTCCTCCCATTCCCCCTTTCCGCCTCCATCCGCACTGCCACATCATCTTTTCCGCGTTCCAAAGGTTTCCCCTATACCGCTTTAATATAGAAATGTTCTCCGCGCAGATTTCCCCAGATCAGGAGGCCCAAGCTGCCATGATATGCGCATCCACATAATCGCCATGATCAGCCCGCATCCTCTCCAGGTCGGTAGTCCTTACGTTCAATTGCTTCCAACTGTTCTGGCCGCCTGTTCTACCTCCACCAAGATTTCCTCTGCCTGCTGCTCGGTCAGATAATCCTGCTTCACCATACAGGCCAGCACCTGCCTCTGCCTCTGCGCCGCCAGTTCCGGCCTGTTGGTTAACGCATAGACCGATGGCGCATTGGGAATCCCTGCCAGAAGCGTACTCTCATAGTCCGTCATCTCCTCCGGCAGTTTTCCGAAATATCCCTGCGCCGCGTCGTAAACACAATAGTAGCCGCTGCCGAAATAGATGGTGTTCACATACAGTTCCAGGATCTCTTCCTTTGTATAGGCCCGCTCCAAGTCAAAGGCCACGAACAACTCCGCAACCTTGCGCAAGATCTTCTTTTCCTGGGAAAAATACATGTTCTTTGCCAGCTGCTGGGTGATGGAACTTCCTCCCTCCGCCAATTCCTTTTCCCGCAGGTTGATGAAAAGCGCACGTCCCGTGGATATCAGGTCAATTCCACCGTGCATGTAAAACCGCTTATCCTCCACTGCCACCACCGCGTTGACATATGTTTCAGGAAGGTCTGAAAACGGCGTATAATTCTGGTTTTCCCGGATTTGCGCCACCTTTTCCTGAAGCGGCATCTGTGAAACCGCCGCCTGATAGATCTGATACCCCTCCCATGTCAGTACTCCTCCTCCCACGATCAGCGCTAGGAAAAGGAAAAACAGTGTCAATGTGATCAATTTCTTCAAAAAGCGCATCTTGACTCTCCCTTATCATCCTGCATATCCCGTTACTGTCTAATCTTATGGCACGCTGTTCCTCCCCATACACAGCGAAAGACGACTCTCACCCCAAAGCGCTGCGGCTATATAAGCAGCCATAGCCGCAAAATACAAGGGGTATTATTAAGGATATGACAACTTTCCTCTTTTTACAAGCCATTTCAGGGAAAAGTTTTCTGGAGATGCGGATTTGGATACAGACGCTGGGGAAGCAGGGGATAGGGCGGAAGGATTGGGGATTTCCGGGGGCGCAAGGCGGGGTATCCTGCCTTGCGCTGTCCCTTTGGGCTGCTTCTGAAGCCTGCCTCAGGCCGTACCCCTGTCTGACTCCTTACATCCTTCCCCATCCCTTTTACGGTATATAAAATTTTATATCTATAACTTCCCGTAGCCATATTCACAGGGTTGTATTATAATGAAATGCGGCAGACAGCGAACAGGAATCAACAGACGAAAGAAAGAGGCATTTATGGATCTGCGATTGGCTAGACATGGCGAAACGGAATGGAACGTGCAGAAATGGATTCAGGGCGGTACTGACATACCGTTGAACGAAAATGGGGTCCAGCAGGCTGGGCAGTTGGCGGACAGGCTCCTGGCAGAGGGCTTCCGGCCCGCCCGGATCTATGCAAGCCCCATGCGCAGGGCGCTGGATACGGCCCGCATTGTCTCCGATGCGCTCCAGGCGGAATGTATTCCCAGCCCCGGCCTGGAAGAAATCAATTTCGGGCTGTGGGAAGGACTAACCTGGGACCAGGTACAAGAACGCTATCCCGCCGATTTTCGGCAATGGTATGGAAACAGACGGTATCAGCGTCCGCCTCAGGGTGAATCCTATCAGGATCTTTTGGAGCGGATGCTTCCCGTCCTTTCAGAAATCGTTCAGAGGGAGGGAGGGCCGGATGCGTCATGCCATGTCCTGGTCGTAGCTCACAGCGCCAGTGTGATGTCCCTGCTCTCCTGGATGCATGATACGCCTTTTTCCGAAATGGTATCCCGCTATCGGACACAGAACGGACAGACGGTTATGCTGGATGCGCGGAGGTTCCTTCCACCGTTTACCTAACGAAGGATAAAACCCGCTTTCCAAATATCCCATTTCCAATCAAACGCTCTCCATAAAGATCATAAAGATAAGGGGACGGGAAACGTATCGTTTTCCCATCCCCCATATTTTCCATGCGCAGATCAGATGTCTCTTCGAAAGCTTCTTGCCTTCATTATCTTCCACGTTGTAACTAGGCGCTTCAAAAGAAGCAATCTCCTAATCCAATTTAATTATCCTTTACGCTATAATTAGGCGCTTCCAAAAGAAGCTCCTAATCAAACTTAATTGTCCTCTACGCTATAATTGGGCGCTTCCAAAAGAAGCGCCTAATCAAACTTAATTGTCCTCTACGCTATAATTGGGTGCTTCTTTGGTGATATGGATATCGTGGGGATGGCTCTCTTTGAGGGAAGCTGCGGAGATCTTGATGAAGCGTCCGTTGGCCTTCAGTTCCTCCACCGTACTGGCTCCGCAGTAGCCCATGCCGGAACGGATGCCGCCCATGAGCTGGAACACAGTATCCTCCACGGTTCCCTTATAGGCCACGCGGCCTTCCACGCCCTCCGGCACCAGCTTGCGGGCGTCGCTTTGGAAGTAGCGGTCTTTACTGCCGTTTTCCATGGCAGCGATGGAACCCATGCCGCGGTATACTTTGTATTTGCGTCCCTGGTAGAGTTCAAAGGTTCCAGGGCTCTCGTCACAGCCCGCAAAGATGCTTCCCATCATGCACACGTTTCCGCCAGCAGCAATGGCCTTTGTCATATCTCCCGAATATTTGATTCCTCCGTCCGCAATGATCGGGATGCCGTATTCCTTTGCTACCGCATAGGAATCCATGATAGCGGTAATCTGCGGTACGCCAATACCTGCCACTACCCGAGTCGTGCAGATGGAGCCGGGGCCAATTCCTACCTTTACCGCATCCGCCCCCGCCTCTATCAGGTCCCTCGTCCCTTCTCCAGTGGCCACGTTTCCTGCGATGACCTGCAGATCCGGGAATTTTTCTTTAATCATCCTCAGGCAGCGGAGCACGTTTTCGGAATGGCCGTGGGCAGAATCAAGCACCACCACGTCCACCTTGGCATCCACCAGCGCCCCCACGCGGTCCAATACGTTCGCCGTAATCCCCACTCCCGCGCCGCACAGCAGCCTTCCCTGGGAATCTTTGGCGGATAAGGGATATTTAATCGTCTTCTCTATATCCTTTATGGTAATCAGGCCCACCAGGTTAAAATCCGCATCTACAATCGGGAGCTTTTCTTTTCTGGCTTTCGCGAGGATTTTTTTCGCTTCCTCCAACGTTATGCCTTCCCTGGCTGTAATGAGTCCCTCAGAGGTCATGGATTCTTTGATTTTTTTCGTGAAATCGGTTTCAAATTTCAGATCGCGGTTTGTGATGATGCCCACCAGCTTGCGCCCTTCCGTGACCGGCACGCCGGATATACGAAATTTTGCCATCAAGTTGTCTGCATCTTGAAGAGTATGCTCGGGTGAAAGAGAGAAAGGATCGGTAATTACACCGTTTTCAGAACGTTTTACCTTATCGACCTCTTCGGCCTGTGCTTCAATAGACATGTTCTTATGGATGATACCGATACCGCCCTGCCGCGCCATAGCGATCGCCATCCGGTGTTCGGTGACCGTATCCATTCCAGCGCTCATCATCGGAATGTTCAGTCTGATTTTCTTCGTCAGCCAGGTTGATACGTCAACCTGGTTGGGAATTACCTGGGAATACGCAGGTACCAGCAGTACGTCGTCAAAGGTAATGCCATCGCCAATTATCTGACCCATCTCTTCTCCTCCTGTTTTCTTTTGCTCGTCATTTTAACACATTTGTCCGTCCCACACGGACATCCCCCTGGAAAATCTTTAATATAAAACTGCCAGTAACTCTACTGACAGTTTTGTATTTTAAGCAGTGTATCAGACTTACCATCAAATGTCAATCGGTAAATACTTTTCTTGGTGCGATAGATTTGACCGCCGCCACCATGGCCTCATTGGGCTGAAAAATAATCTTCTTTTCTCCGTTATAAATGAGGCAATACCGACTGTCCGGCTTCTCCTCCACGCCGGCGCTATAGTCTACCGTCTTAAGCTGCCTATTTTTGTATTCGTCCAGATGCCAGGACTTAATCGGCGCCAGAATTTCCATCTGGTTTAAATCCACGGTGTCCACCTTTTTCCGCCTTGTCTGCGCCATGATCTTGTCCACCGTGAGCTGCTTGTCCACGTACAGGTATTCATATTCCAGGCTGGCATTCAGATGGACGAAGTAAGCGCCCGCCGCGGCCGCCAGGGTGATGACAATGGCGATCAAAGAGCCCATCCCCAGCACAAAGGAAAGAACCGCAACCGCCCCCAGCACATATTTCAGCACGGTTAACACGCCGTTCGGTTTTCTCTTCACCATACATTCCACATATGTTTCCATTTTTGCTCCCATCTGCGTGTAAGGCACGCGTTCCAATCAAGGAGGTTGAAAACGTCCTTCTTTCAACCTTGCTCCCATCCGCCCGCTTTAGCAGGCACTCAAATTCAGAAAGAATACAGGGTTCCTCCCTCTTCCGTGTTGCTTTCTATCATATTACAAAATCTGACCGCTTGCAACCCCGCTCTTCCTCCATGTGAAAAATTCTTCAAAAATTCACAGCCATTTTACATAAAATTAAGAGACCGACGCCATCCCTACATTGACATAGCCCGCGCAACCGTCTATGATAAAGAGAAAAATGGACACTCTTCCCTGTCTTAACGAAAAGAAATGCCGCTAGCGCGGCGGAAATGAGGCATAATATGGCAGAAGGCAATTCCGTAATGGACGAGATACGCGCCCAACATCAGAAAATGAAGGGGAAAACTCCCAAGGAAAAATTTCAGTATTTCTGGGAATATTACCGGATCCCGACCATCGTCACGATTGTAGTTGCCGCCCTCGTAGGAAACCTGATCTATACGATGGTCACCGCAAAGGATACCGCGTTTGCGGTGGTATTGATCAATGGTTATACGGATATGGATACCACCGCATACATGAGCGGATTTGAAGAATTTGCCCAAATCGATACGAAGGAATATTCCACCAACATGGAGGCCAATTTTACCATCGACCCCCAATCTTCGGATCAGTATGCTATGGCGAATTTGCAGAAGCTCATGGCGCTCGTCGCCGCCAAGGAACTGGACGTGATCATAGCCGATGAGGATACCCTCCTTAATTATGCCCAGGCGGGATATTTTCATAATTTGAATGAAGCGCTCCCTCAGGAAACCCTGGATAAATATAAAGATGACTTCCTATATTGTAATCTGCCGGAGGATACAATAGAAGGTAAGGTTCCTGTTGCGATCCGCGTCACCGATACTCCCCTTCTTACAGAAACCCAGGCCTATGCAGCCTATCCAGATGCATGGCTTGGAGCTATTATCAATTCCGAACATCCGGAATATCTGGACACATTCCTTCAATATCTGGAGAATACCCCGGCCGAGGCAGAAGCAGAGGAATAATAAACCAATTGCCCATTGTCCTTCTATCCCTCTGCTTTTTGCCCATTTTACTTGCGTAATCCGCACGCAATAATGGTATATCCCTTTTTAATTTAGTTCAGGCGGAACCTATGTACCAAATTATTCATCATTACGGACTGATCCGATAATTCCTGGGAGGTGGCGGCGCTCTCCTCCGAAGTGGCGGAAGTGCTTTGAACTACGGAAGATATCTGGCCGATTCCCTCCGTCACCTGAGAAATGGAGGTCGTCTGACTCTCTACGGCCTGCACCACTGCATTCATCTTGATCGTAACTTTCCCAGCAATAGAGCTGGTTTTATCCAACGACTCTGTCACCCTATTCACCACCTGGCCGCCCTCCAAAACGGCAGAAATGGAACTTTCAATTAATTCCTTGGTGGCTTTGGCGGCCTTATCCGATTTGGAGGCCAAATTGCGTACCTCATCGGCCACCACAGCAAAGCCTTTGCCAGCGCCACCTGCCCGGGCTGCTTCCACTGCAGCGTTCAAAGCCAGGATATTTGTCTGGAATGCAATATTCTCAATCGCATCAATAATCTTGCCGATCTGCGTAGAAGAATCGGAAATCCTTTCCATGGCGGTGTTCAGTTCTTTCACATGCGCTACACTGACGCTAAGCTGCTCATCGACCTGATTCACAAAATTCCCCGCTTCCTCCGCTGCCTCTGCAGTCTGTTTGGCATTGTTTGAAATGCTGGCGGCAGTTGCGGAGAGTTCATGGACGGCGCTGGCCTGCTCTGTGGCTCCCTGGCTCAAGGACTGGGCGCCATTGGACACCTGGACAGCACCGGACGCCACTGTTCCTGCCGATTGGCTGATTTGGAGAAGCGTATCTCTCAGCGAGTTTTGAATCGCCCGGATAGACTTTTCAATCGCTGCAAAATCTCCCCAATACGTACGGGTAATATTCTCACGGAAGTCTCCCTGCCCCATTTTCCCCAGATGATGGGATACATCCTGCACCACATCGTTCAGCCGGCGGACGGTCACGTCCAGAGCCTTTGTCAATTCGGCTGTCTCATCTCGGGATTTTACGGCAGGACAGGAGGTCTGCAAGTCTCCATCAGCCAATTTTTCCAGCCTGATGACACAAGCCTGGATGGGATTTGAAATTGACCTGCCCACTTTGACCGCCACAGGGAAAGTTGCAATGACTACCAGAATTACCACCAGAACCGTGAGCAGAATACTCCGATCCAACGTAGATTTGAATTCTCGCTGGCTGGCTTCGATTGCAATGCTCCACTCCTGATTACCTCCAATGGGAGCGAAGCCTACGAATTTATTGTCTCCATAAAAATTGTAGGCGCCGAAGCCAGTTTCTCCTTGAATCATGCGTTGATTCACTGCAGCCACATCCGCCAGATCGGGATCCGTTTGGGCGAGCTCGATCATATTCGAACCCTCTTCTACAACTGAAGGCTCCCTGTGACCGATCACATTGCCTCTGTTGTCCAACACATAAGCTACCCCATCACTTCCCATAGCCAGATTCACCACAATGTCAGACAGGAAATCAGCATTGATACCGCCATAAACCACACCGTCAAAACGGCCGTCGATGATAATTGGGACTTCCAGAAGGAATATCATCTGCTGACCATCATTCATTATGTCGGAAATATAAGGCTTCATGCTCGCTTTGCACTGTTGAAAATAGTCCTCTCCAGCGTAACTGTATCCAGTGGAGGAAAACCCGTCGGCATCCATTTTGCCTGTGTAAAGGAAACCGTTCCGCTTTGCGATATCCTCACGGACAGGGGCCAACTCTGGGGCAGTGGGCTCGGACTCCCGGAAAATATCAGAAGCGGCGGCTTCCTGAAGGGCCGTCCAGTATTTATCCATCCGCCACTCCACTGCATCTGCTGCCATCTGGGTGGCAGGTCCCAAAGTCTTTGTCATCATATCATCTATGCCGCTGGCATTCAAAAGTGCTGTGATTACTCCAATTAGTATGGAACCGACCAGCACAACCGACAGCATACTCACCTGAATTTTTGATTTGATCGACTTCATAAATATTCTCTTCCTTTCATCCAATTGAAGACTGCAATGACGGACAAATTAGATCAAGCCGTTCCGCCAAAGGCCACTCCTTTTCCCCGGTTATGTTAGCATAGAATACCCAAATGTTCAATCTTGTTTTTACGGACTACCATATATAAGATCTTTCTATCCCTGCAATGCAGAAACGGGGTAGGCGCGCCTGGATATGCGGGCGCTGAAAAATTTCTTCACCGTTGCAAAAGAAGAGAACAAAGCGAAGGCAACAGGACTGCTTTGTATGGCACAACCGCCATTTTCAAAGCAGTCACAGGATTCAGAAGACGAATTGGGATAGCGTTTTCCATTCTCTTGGCATTCGTCATGATTTAATTAAAATATCTCTCAATATCCTGTTTACCGCAGCCGGATCCGCTTTCCCTTTCATGGCCTTCATGGTCTGGCCTACGAGGAAGCCAAGGGCCTTTTCCTTTCCATTGCGGTAATCTTCCACGGACTGAGGGTTTGCGTCCATGATCTGTCCGATCATCCCGCGCAGAAGCCCTTCGTCGTTGACGGTCTGCAGGCCCCTTTCCTGTGCATATTGCCGGGGAGACACGTCTGAATCGAACATGGCTTCAAAAATCTCCTTTGCCGTGCTCCCGTTGATTTCTTTTCGTTCTGTCATCATGACCAGCTCCGCCAGATGTTCCGGCGAGAAACGGATATCCTCCGGCTCTTCCCCCCGCTCCTTCAAAAGCCGCAAGGTCTCCCCCATGAGCCAGTTGCTCACTTTTTTGGGTTGCCCGGAGATTTCTGCGGCTGCCTCAAACAGGTCTGCCAGATGCTTGGAACCTGTGAGGATTCCAATATCATAATCGGGAATTCCGTATTCCGCTTTGTACCGGGCCATTTTTTCCGTTCGGAATTCTGGCTGTTTTTTTCGTATCTCCTCCAGCCATCCTTCTCCGATATACACCGGCGGCAAGTCCGGATCCGGGAAATACCGGTAGTCCTGCGCGTCTTCCTTGGAACGCATAGCATAGGAATATTCTTTGTTATCATCCCATCGCCTGGTTTCCTGTATCACGCTCTTTCCTTCCTCCAGAAGCTCGATCTGTCTTTCCCGTTCCCCGTCGATGGCACGGGCAATGGCTTTAAAAGAATTCAGATTCTTCATTTCCGTCCTGGTTCCAAGGGCTGTCTCTCCTGCCCTTCGCACAGAAAGATTTACATCCGCGCGCATACTTCCTTCCTGCAGCTTGCAGTCCGACGCGCCGAGATACTGGATGAGCAGCCGAAGCTTTTCCAGATAAGCGATGACTTCCTCCGCGCTGCGCATATCCGGTTCGGATACGATCTCGATCAGGGGAACGCCGGAGCGGTTATAGTCAACCAGGGAAATATCCTCCCATTCGTCGTGAATCAGCTTCCCCGCGTCCTCCTCCATATGGATTTCGTGAATGCCCACGGATTTTTTTCCCGCAGCGGTTTCGATCTCCACACATCCATTTCGGCAGATGGGAAGATAGAGCTGCGAAATCTGGTAGTTCTGGGGATTATCTGGGTAAAAATAGTTTTTGCGGTCAAATTTACACAACCGTGTGATCTCGCAGCCTGTGGCAAGCCCCACGCCAATGGCATATTCCACCACCCGTCTGTTGAGCACGGGCAGAGAGCCGGGCATCCCGGTACACACAGGACAAATGTGGGTATTAGGCGCCCCTCCAAAAGCGGTTGAGCATCCACAGAAAATTTTGGTTCTTGTGGCCAATTCCACATGGACCTCCAGGCCGATCACCGTTTCGTATTGTTTTGCCATATTCATACCTTTCCGTAACCTGCTAACTTAAATACATACAACGTACTACAAGACCTCCGCTCATCCCGGACATTGGGTAAACAGTCCCCTGGCGCACTCATAGGCATAGGCGGCCCGAAGCAAATTTTTCTCCTGAAAACAATCCCCGATCAACTGCAGCCCCACAGGAAGGCCCGCTTTGTCCATGCCGCAAGGCAGGCTGATTGCCGGCAGCCCTGCCAGGTTTACGGAAATGGTATAGATATCCCCCAAATACATCTGAATGGGATCTGCCAAACTTTCTCCCAGACGCGGGGCCGTAGCAGGCGCCACCGGACCCAGAATGCAGTCATATTTGGCAAAAGCAGCATCAAAGGCCTGTTTAATTAAAGCCTTAACGCGCAGCGCCTTCAGATAGTAGGCGTCATAATAACCGGAGCTGAGCACAAAGGAACCCAGCATGATTCTGCGTTTCACCTCCGGCCCGAAGCCTTGGGAGCGGGTTTTCTTATACATATCGTGCAGTCCTTCGTATTCCTTTGCCCGGAAACCGTATTTCACGCCGTCGAAGCGTTCCAGGTTGGAAGCAGCTTCCGCGCAGGCGATAGTATAATAGGCGGGAATCGCATATTCCACCAGGCTCAGGTCGAATTCCTCCACGACAGCTCCCCTGCCTTCCAGCATTTTTGCAGCCTCAAGCACCGCGTCCCGCACCTGGGGATCCAGCCCTTCTCCCAGATAGTCCCTGGGAATCCCAATCCGCAGGCCCGCCGCGTCTCCTGTCAGAGCCAGGGCATAGTTCCCTTTGTTTCTATTCCCATCCCTCCTATCCACCGATGTGGAGTCTTTCCCGTCATGGCCTGTAATCGTATCCAGGATTGCGGCGCAGTCCGTCACATCCCTGCACAGAGGGCCGATCTGATCCAGGGAAGAGGCATAGGCAATCAACCCGTAGCGGGAGACCGTCCCATAAGTAGGCTTCATGCCCACCACACCGCAGTATCCTGCCGGCTGGCGGATGGAACCTCCGGTATCGCTCCCCAGCGCGTAGAAGCATTCCCTCAATGCCACGGCGGCAGCGGAACCGCCGGAGGAACCCCCGGGCACGTGCGCTGGATTCCAGGGATTTCTGGTCACCCCGTAGGCGGAGGTTTCCGTGGTGGAACCCATGGCGAATTCATCCATATTGGTCTTTCCCAGGATCACCGCCCCCGCCTCCTCCAGACGGAGCACCGCGTCCGCGCTGAAGGAAGGGACGAACCCGGAAAGGATCCGGGAAGCGCAAGTGGTTTCCATGCCCGCCACACAGATATTGTCCTTTACCGCCACCGGTACGCCTGCCAACGGGCTGGAAAGGAGTCCTGCATCTATTTTTTGCTGTACCTCATCAGCCGCCTCCAGCGCCGCTTCCCTGTCCAGGCTGATATAACAATGATACTGCTCCTCCCTTTGCGCGATCCGATCCAATACCGCCTCCACCGCCTCCCGGCAGGCGATTTCCCTTTTCTGTATCCGTTCAGACAACTGCACAGCTGTCAAACTTGTAATATCCATATTAATCCTTTCATGCCGCGTCCTGTGCGGCGGCAAGATGAGAAATTACGAATGTGATTTCTTATCGGTGGTTCGATTTGGGCCCCCTGCGGCACAAATTACGTATGAAAACTAAGCTATAGGGCTTATTTTTCATACGAACCCTCCATGTCGGCTTTGGCAGGCATCAATTCATGATTGAAAAATGGCTGCAAAGACATTTTTCAATCTACCCCTATTTCCGCCTTAGGCAGGTCTTCTATTCAGCAAGGAAACGGAATGCTTCCTTATTTACCTCTACTTCCGCCGCTTCAGATGGCTCTTCTATTCAGAAAAAAAGCGGAATGTTTCCTTTTTACCTCTATGATTCTTTAGGCGGCTCTTTCCATCAATCCACTGTTTTCGGTACGCGGAACATCCCGTCCTTCACACCCGGAGCATTCGCCAGGACCGCGTCCCTTTCATCCCCATTGGTAACCACATCCTCCCGGAATACGTTCGCATAAGGAAAAATATGGCTCATGGGTTCCACGCCCTCGGTATCCAATTCGTTCAGTTTATCAATATAATCCAACATACGTCCCATATCCGTTTTAGCCTGCTGCTTTTCCTCATCGGATAGCTCCAGTTTGGCCAGAATGCTCACATATTCGATTGTCTCATCTGTAAGAATGTCTGCCATAAACTCCTCCTTGAAAACATAACTCGTCTGCGTGTTATTCCCGGTTCAATGAAATGTCAGATGTCTTCTACACATCCATCTGACGCCCCACTTTCGCAGACATGAAAAACTATCGATTCGCAGTTGCAAGCGACTTGTCATCTCATCGCGATTGAACTCGTTCTAATTCTTTTATCCTAACGGATTCAAACAGCTCGTAATCTCACCGCGATTGAATGCGTTTCTAATTCTTTGCATCCTCATGGTTCTAAACAGCCCATAATCTCATCGCGATTTCCGTTTCTAGGTCTTTGCATCCTCATGGTTCCAAACAGCTCATAATCTCATCGCGATTTCCGTTTCTAGGTCTTTGCATCCTCATGGTTCCAAAC
>CANSTU010000066.1 GCA_947650005.1 uncultured Lachnospiraceae bacterium | reverse complement strand
AATTTTCAATCTCCCTGATTCGTGTGCCCGCTAAAGCGGGCAGTTGGGAGCAAGATTGAAAATTAAAAATTTTCAATCTCCCTGATTCGTGTGCCCGCTAAAGCGGGCAGTTGGGAGCAAGAATAAGAAGGGACGCCAGTCGCCGCAGGATCAGCGTTTCTCATGAAAACTGGCTGTGGAAGAATGGATGGGCGCGCGATCGGCAGCAGGCCGCCAACCTGGCGCCCATCCACATCTTCCATGGCGTCCGCTTTCCCCTCCTACGCCCTGATATCTGCAATGAGCCGCTCCACATCCTCTTCTTTTGTGGCCCAACTGGTACAGAAGCGCACTGCGCTGTGGCTTTCATCCACCCGTTCCTGATAACAATAGCCATAATCCACAGCCAGTCTTTCCAGAACCGAATCCGGCATGATTGGGAAAATCTGATTGGTTCGATTCTCCACCAAAAGAGGGTATCCCGCCTCCGCAAAGGCTTCCCGCAGCCGGTCGGCCAGCCGGATTGCGTGTCTCGAGATTTCCATATAGAGTCCGTCTTCAAACAGGGCCGCAAACTGTACGCCCAGAAGTCTTCCTTTGGCAAGCATGCCGCCCTTCTGTTTGATAAAGTAACGAAAGTCTTTTTTCAGTTCTTCATTGGATATTACCACCGCTTCTCCGAACAGGGCTCCCACCTTGGTTCCTCCGATATAGAAAACGTCGCAGTGTTTTGCCAGAAAAGGAAGATCCAGTTCGTTGTCACAGGCTGCCAGGCCGTATCCCAGACGGGCTCCATCCAGGAAAAGGTACAGGCCGTTTTTCTCACAGGCCGCATGGAGATCTTCTATTTCTCTCCTGCCGTATAGGGTTCCGTATTCCGTGGGGTTGGAGATGTAAACCATTTTGGGCTGGACCATATGTTCAAAGGAGGCGTCCTGTCTGTGTGCCTCGCAGAGCGCTTCCACCTGTGCCGCAGTGAGTTTGCCGTCCTTGTGCGGCACTGCCAGAACCTTGTGTCCCAGCGATTCCACGGCGCCCGTTTCGTGCACATTGATATGTCCGCTGGCGGCGGACACCACGCCCTGATGGGAGCGCAGCGCCGCATCGATTACGGTCATATTGGTTTGTGTCCCGCCCACCAGGAAATGGACAGCCAAGGATGTATCCCGGCAGGCTTCTCGGATCAGAGAGGCAGCGCGTTCGCAGTAGGCATCCTCTCCGTAACCAGGCGTCTGTTCCAGGTTGGTTTCCATTAAACGCTCCATCACCCTTGGATGGGCGCCCTCATTATAGTCGCATTGAAATAAAACTTTCCTTCGTTCCATGCCTTTTTCCTCGCGTATATACTTTCCGCATATTGCAGGCTTTACCTGCGATACTGCTTGAATACACTCATTCCTGCGCCACACGCAAACATCGGATACATTTTCTTGCGCATATAGAATGTTTACACTGTAGATATAAACTTCGGTACGAACAAAAGCGCCAGTCGGGAGCAAATTTTATTCGCCCTTTCTCTTTAAAATTTCGAGCAGATATTCCCACACCCGGCCGGTGGAGGAAATGCTAAGTCGCTCCTGCGGGGTATGGATATCCTTCATGTCCGGCCCGATGGAAACACAGTCCAGGCCAGGGAGTTTTCCTGCCAGAAGGCCGCACTCCAGCCCGGCATGGATAGCTTCCACCCGAGGGCTCTCTCCATACATTTCCTCATAGATATGCACCATCTTCTCCCGAAGAGGGGAATGCTGCCTGTATTCCCATGCGGGGTATTCTCCGGAAATTTCACACGAGCCGCCTTGGGAGGAAAAAAGAAAACATAATTTCTCCATGAGCATCTCTTTCTCGCTCGACATGCTGCTGCGCACGGAATAATCGAATTCCATCGCGTCATCCCACGTCCGCAGGATTCCCAGGTTCAGGGACGTCTGCACCAAGCCGGGGATATCCGCACTCATGGCCTGGACGCCGCCTGGGGCCAGATACAAAAGGAGCATGGCCTTCTCAGTACTCTCCCGGCTGAACACTTCCCATTCGCCCTTCTCCTGCGCCTCTACCCGGATACGTATTTGGGGATCCGTCACGGCATATTCCCTGCCCAGGACTTCTTCCAGCTGAGCGGCAGTCTGCCGGAAAGAATCGAACGTGGGCTCTTCCATCCAGAATACGCCGCAACTGGATGCCGGGATGGCATTGTCCGCGCTTCCCCCTTCCAAGGAAAGAATGCGCACATCCCCCGCCTTTGCGACTCGGTACATCAGCCGGCCCAGGAGCGCATTCGCATTCGCGCGCGCCTTATCGATCTCCGCGCCGGAATGTCCGCCCAGCAGCCCTTCCACATGCACGGCGACACGGACGCCTTTTTTGCGCTCGCGTACAACGGGAAGGCGGCCATGCACCCTTGCCCCGCCAGCACAGCTCGTTAACAACACGCCTTCTTCTTCATTATCCAGATTCAACAGCCTGCGCCCACGGCACATGGACAGATCGATCCGCTTCGCTCCAGCCAGTCCCGTTTCCTCGTCCACTGTGAGCGCCACCTCCAGGCGCGGATGGGGAATATCTTTTGCATCCAACAGCGCCAGCGCATAGGCCACGGCGATTCCGTCATCCCCTCCCAGGCTTGTTCCCCGGGCGAACAGCCAGTCTCCGTCCACATCCAGATCCAGGCCTTCTTTTTCCATATCGATGGGACAGTCCGGCTTCTTGATGGCCACCATGTCCATATGGCCCTGAAGGATCATCGGCTCTTCCTCTTCGTATCCTTCCGTCGCTTCCTTGATGATTACCACATTTTTCACGTCATCCTGTATATAACTCAGATTCCTGTCCCTAGCAAACTTCGCCAGATAATCGCTGATTGCCCCCACATTCCCGGAGCCGTGGGGAATCCTGCATATTTCCCTGAAAAAGTGAAATACGCTCTCCGGTTTCATCTCTTCTATCTTTCCCATATCTTCCTCTCATTCCGCCGCCTCTGGCAGCCTAAATAATTGCGGATCCTTCCATGATCTTACCCTCCGATCGCTCACGCGGTCTAGCGTCCCCACCGTCCCGCACAGCAGGGGAGAAGCGGGATCGTACAAAGCCGCCCGCTGCCGCACCAGGCTTTCCTTTTCATTGGCATAACAGTACAGGCAGCCATTCAGGCAGGTGTTATAGCATCCCACATCGATGCTTTCCACACAGCCGCATTCTTTTCTCTGGTTTTTATCCTTTCTTGCCAAAAGAGGGCAGCCAATGATCTCCTCGATCAGCTTTCCATCAATACAGCTTCCGTGCCCGATCCCCGCAGCCGACAAATCGATGGCCTCCGCGCAGGACTCTATCCTTAATTCATAGCGGCGGGCAATCGCCGCCAGCCTTTGGGCGAATTCCAACAAATCGGCATCCGGAAGTTCCTGAGCGGAAAATTCAGCCATATTGTGCCGTATCTTGGCATACAAATCCAGAAAACTGATCACCACACGATGCGTATAACCGGCAAGGCTGTGGGCGATCTCCTCAAACGCCTTCAGGTGATAAGCAGGCGTATAGATCGGATTGAAAAAAATAGGATCATACCTCCAGATCACCCTGTCATTTCCTGCTTTACGGGAAAGCGTCTGAAAAACGGGAATCATTTCCCTCCGTTTGTGAGGCAATCCCGGTTCCACGTCCTTTCCATAACCGGTTAGGGTGAACTGAACATAATAAGGATATCTCCCCAGCTCTTCCGCGCGCTTCAACATACCCGCCGGGTTTTTCGTCCAGAAAACGACGCAGTCTACCACCTCCGGCGACAAATCGATTCGGCTGATCTGATGGGCGTTCATGGGGTTTCTCACGTATAGGAATCCCTCTTTCATCCTCCGGACGAACCAGTCAAAATAATAATTGGGGATATCAGTCCTCCTGCTGACACTTAAAATCATATCCATACCCCTGCATTACTGCCGCCAAAAGAGATTTTATAACGAAATTTCGAACTTATTTTTCCAGAGATTCTTCCTGTAACCTGTCAAATTCAGCCATACACTCATCCACCGTAGCGCCGTTCAGCAATTCCCGTACGATAAGACAAGTATTTCCCCACTGTTCGAGCTTCATACTCGCATTGGATCCAAGAACGTAGACATTCTCTTGAATCCTGTCATTCAACGGCTTCAATGCAGGAACGCAATCCACCTCCACGTTCTTTGAGGGGGAGATCACTTTATTGGTTTCCGTATAGATCCGAAGCGCTTCGTCTGAAAGGATAACATCCAGGACACGCATCGCATCCTCTGCATGTTCCGCATCGGCACCGACAGCGAATCCAGTCATGGGTATCACGGGCATCTGGCCCCGATTGCTTGGAAAACCGATCACCAGCATCTCAAAATCCGTTTTCCCGTAAGCGGTGTCCGTATTCGCCGCTCCCCAGTATGCCATAACGATCGGCGTTTTCTGGGCCAGAAAATCATCTCCTTCTCCCTCAAATGCCTCGCTCACATAGGCCTTCTTGGCATCCACATATCCGCAGTCGATCAATTCCTGCAGGAACTCAAAACCAGGGCGCATATAGTCGCTGTATTTACTCTCTCCGCTGTTTAATGCCGCGATCTCGGCCTCTGTATTTCCTCCATTGTACAAATCCGCATAAGCCTGGGCCAAGACAAAAGTCTCCAGCCACCAGCGATTTGCTCCCACCGGTGTCTCTATCCCGTTTTCCTTGAATATCCTACAACATTCCAGAAATTCATCCGGGGTCTCCGGCAGCTTGATATCATATCGGTCGAACATATCTTTATTGATAAACAGCCCATATGCCACCACTTCCTGAGGAATGGCCACCAGTTTTCCGTTCACAACATTCGCCGTCTTTACCACGTCACGCAGGTTCTGTGCACAGGCAAGCCCTGAGAGATCCATCAGCTTTCCTTCCTCGCCCAATGTCTTAATGACATCCGGATTCAGCAGGTATAAGTCGTCCATATTATTGCGCGCCCGATCCAGCGCCACATCGTCATAAGTCTTATCCTGATAATCCTCTGCCGTATAGGTCTTATATGCCACGCTCACCCCCAGTTCCTCTTCTGCCATTGCAATCGTTAGGTCAGACGCGGTCCTGGCGGTATTTTCCGCATCCGGCAAGATCTTTTCCATAGGGCTGAAAAAATTTACAATCCTATTGCTGTCCCCTTCAGATGTGATCAGGTTCTTTCCCGGCTCTCCTTTATCCGTACAGGCTGCCGTCATAAATACTGCCAAACCTGTCAGCAGCGCTGCAGCCAGCCTCAAACTTTTTCTCTTTTCCATATTATTCGCTCCCCTCTGCGCGCTTTGGCGCGCCTATATATCAGGGAGATTGAAACAAAAGTTTCAATCTTGCTCCCCTCTGCGCGCTTTAGCGCGCCTATATATCAGGGCGATTGAAACGGAGTTTCAATCTTGCTCCCCTCTGCGCGCTTTGGCGCGCCTATATATCAGGGCGATTGAAACAGGAGTTTCAATCTTGCTCCCCCCTGAGCGCTACATCAGGCGTTTCCATGAAGCTCATGCCCTCTCCACCTGCCATGGCAGGCGCTCTTTCAGACAAAGGAAATCAAGGTCTATCCCCTTCCCTTTGTGTATTGTCGGATTACCTGCTTCAACAGTTCCACATCGATCGGCTTTGCCAGATGTACATTCATCCCGGCCGCCAACGCATCCCTCTCATCTTCCGAAAAGGCATTTGCCGTCATAGCAATAATCGGTATCTTTCCCGCATCCTCCCGCTTCAATGCCCTGATCGCCCTGGTAGCATCATACCCATTCATCACCGGCATCTGCACATCCATCAGGATCGCATCAAATTCTCCCTCTTCAGAGGCCATGAAACGCTCTAATGCGAGTTTTCCGTTTTCCATAATCTCGCAGTCAGCGCCCTCCATGTCGAGAATCTCTTCTAGGATCTCTGCATTGATCTCATTGTCTTCCGCCGCAAGGAAATGAAGCCCCTCCAGATTTCCTTCTTCTTCCGATTCCTGCGTTATCTTCTCCATGCCATTCTGCATTTCCACGATAACCGCTTTCAATGCGGATACAAAGAACGGTTTTGACAGAAATCCTGCATTTTCCACTTGAAGCGCTTCCTCCGCCCTGCTTGTGCCATAGGAAACAAGGAAAACCACAGGTACTCCGGGCATGGCCTCTCTCATCCTTTCTGTTGTCTGAATACCATCCATATCCGGAACATCCCAGTCCAGCAAAAGCAGCTGATAGTTCCCTTTGCCCTCCTGGATCAGATCTTGGGCCTCTTTCACGCTGAAGGCTGTTTCCACCTCTACCCCCATACCCTTCATGAGAGTTTGGATATCATGACAGACCTGCGCCTCGCCATCCACCACCAGGATCCGGGAAATACCGCTCTTTTCCCAAAACTGTTTATCCGCCTGTCCTTCGGGTATACCCAACTCCAGCTCCACCCAAAAAAGGCTTCCCTTATCCACCTCGCTGGCAACATCGATCGTACCACCCATGAGTTCAATGATATTTTTAGTGATCGCCATTCCCAGTCCGGTGCCCTGTATTTTATTCGTCATACTGTTTTCAGCCCTGGTAAATGCTTCAAAGATCGTTTTCAGAAACTCCTGGGTCATCCCATACCCATCGTCTTCCACTTCGATCCTGATATGCTCATACTGGCCAGAACGCTGCTTTAACCCGATGATCCGAAACCAGATATTACCCTTTTCTGGCGTATATTTTACGGCATTTGAGAGTAAGTTGAACAGAACCTGATTGATCCTCGTTACATCCCCGATCAAACGCTCGTGTTTAATTCCCGTCACTTCCACGTGGAATTCCTGTTCCTTTGCCTTAGCCATAGGACGAATGATGGCGTCAACAGAGGCCACCAAGTCATTTAAGGTAAACTCCTCCACGCTGAGCACCACTTTACCGCTTTCGATCTTAGAAACATCCAGGATATCGTTAATTAAATTGAGCAAATGCTGGCCGGATGCCATGATCTTTTTCGTGTATTCCCGCACCTTATCTGGATTTTCCGCATCCCTGGCCAATAAAGTCGTAAATCCTAATACCGCATTCATCGGCGTACGGATGTCATGGGACATATTGGATAAAAACATGGTCTTGGAATTGCTAGCGAGCTGCGCTGCATGCAATGCCTCAGCCAGTTGTTGATTGTATATTTCCCGCTCTGCTTCCCGTTCCTTACGAATCGCATTCTGTTCCCTCTGGTTTAAATAATAGAGGAGACAACACAACAAAAATGCGATGAGCATAACGGCAACTACGATAAAGATGTTCTGATTGACGCTTCGCCCCTCCTGCTGAATCGCCTCAAGGGGCACATAGCCGATCAGATAAATCGAACCGTCGTTTACCATCCACATGTAGTTTAGGGCATTTTTCCCACGGATATCATGATAAAACATGATATTATCCCCGTTTTCAATACATTTCTCTACTTCTTGACGTATTTTTTCCTCCCAAATATTGTTTGCGCGATAAAAATCCTCCAAATTCAGATGTCCTGCATTCCGCTCCCCCATCCCTTTGGGTTTCAACACGAGCCTCTCTGTCTGGGCGTCCATAATATAGAGCATTGCCTCCCCGTTATAAAATCCCTCCGGGAGGAACCGGTCAAGGGTATCATAAATATACTCCACATAGAACGCCGCAATCTCCTCGCCGTCCCTAATCACCGGACACTTCATAGTATATGCCCACGTCCCCATATAGTTCAGATAGGATTGGGATATCTCCAACCCATCCACCGTCCGCCCTGCAGAGAAATCCAGACCATCTTCGCTAAAAACCTCCCCCGTACTGGATAACCCTTTCGATTCTCCGCTCCAAATCAGCGACAATTTTACCATCGACTTGTTTTTCTGGTAGATCTGGATATATCTCTCCGGATTCTCTGACACAGCGATCTCCTGTGCCATCAGTTTCTGAAATTCTGCATCCTTTTTCTGAATCGCCTCTATCGTACTTTTAATCAAATCCAGACTTTCACTCAGATTCTGGATCGCCGAATCAGACATCTCCACGGATATCTTCCGAGCTACCGAAAATACGACAACCCCCAGAATGCAAAAAACCAGTATGATGGAAAGAAGCAGTGAAATCCCTGTGTCCATCTTTTTTCTATTCCGCTTCTCTTTCATACCCGCTCTCCATTTGTTATTTCAAGACCGGTTAAACCGGACTTTTCCTTCTCTAATAATAAGATATGCTGCAAAAATATTATAGTCTTTTCCCTATTTTTATGTCAATAACCTTTCATAATCTCAACCGGGAAACAGCATTGAAACCGCGGAGCTCGCACCCCGGCAGGATTTTGCTCGCACAGGAGCGCCCAGACAGAGGCATGGAAGCCGTCCCGTGTTTCCCTGCGAATTTCGCGCTATGTAGATGAGACCAGCTTCCCTGGAGGACCATTGCCCGACTGGGAAACGTCCAGGGCTCATCGGAATGTCCGGCGCGACGGCGCAGGGGAACATGGGACGGCTTCCATGCCTCTGCCTGGGCGCTCCTGTGCGGGCAAAATCCTGCCGGAGGAGCATCCGCGGTTTCATTGCTGTTTCCCAGATCATCCCAACAATGCCACCAGAGCAATCATACTTCTGATACATCCATCAAACTCCCATCCGGAAAGGAATCAGACAGCCTTTGAAAGGCCCTTTTTGCGGACCCTTCAAAAACATAACAGATCTTCTGGCAAAATTCGATCAGATCGTAGGACGGCCCCGCAGCAAGCCAGTCCAGAACGATACCGGCAAAAGTACATTTATAATATCGGACAAATATGGCCTTGTCCTTTGCAGAAACAGAGGTATTATCTGTCGCACTGTCGATATAGGATTGTACAATATAGAAGCTAACTTCATTTAAGTACCGAATAAGGGCTTCTTTGCAGGATGAATTGTAAATATGGGTAAATGCCTGCTTTCGCTTCACAAACTCTTGCGCAATGGGGATGATACAGTTGATAGGCGATCCAAACCTGCAATTATTTTTAATTACCTGATCCGTCCAATCCATAATGGAATACTCGGTGAGATCAGGAATGTCCTTGAAATGATAGTAAAACGTATTCCTATTCACCTGGCAGCGCTCCACGATATTCTGCACCGTAATTTTATTGTAAGGCTTTTCTTCCAAAAGCGTCCAATATACTTCACTGATCGCCCTTTTGGTGCGATTCATAAGCCCACCTCCAACATCATTGTGAGATCATTTGTTTATTGAAGTATAGCATATACCTCGAAATTCGTAAATAAATAGCACAGCCTAGCGTGGATGTATGGGATACTCTCACTGTTTTTATGCTGTTGATATTGGATTTGTTTCTTTTATCTGTGTTTCTTTTAAGAAAAAGGGGTGGACATCATAGCCGTATCACATTTTATCTGTCCCTTATCTGCAAAGAGTCCGTTACAAAAACATGTAAAAAAGTTGTAACCATACCCAACAGGACAGCCTATTACAATTAAGAAACAGCAGCCCAGATAAAATCATCCGCACTGCTGTTTCTCTATAAGGTATATTCAGGTCGGAAATTTAGCCTCCAAGCCTCATCTGCAATTTCTTGCAGGAACATATAAGGCACGCCTTTTTCGTTCATACCATAGAAAACATCCTTTACTTGTTCCGACAGGAGGCGGGATTGATACCGCCTGCTTAGGCCAGATATTCATGGGCCATCACCAGCATCACGCTGGCTGTCCAGGTATACGCCCTATCCCGCAGTCCGTCCCCAGTGAGGGCGTCGAAATTCTCAGCACAGCCGCTCTTTCCCACCATCTCGCAGAATCTGCGGGTGACCTGCTGCACATATTCCTTTTCTCCGCATTCCATCAGTCCGTCCAGGATCAGCATGGTGCTGGGCGCCCAGATCGGGCCCCTCCAATAGCCGTCCGACTCATAAAACCTACTCTTGGGACTTTCTGTGGCAAGGCCCCAGGCGGTGAGGAACTTGTCTCCCTTCAGCGCCTCGATCATCCTCTTTTGGATCTTCTCGGGGAGCAGCCTTCCCAACACGATGGGAAGGTAGAGGATCAGGCTGTCCGTCTCCACCCGCTCCTTTTCCAGTCCCGCATAAGCAGCTGGCAGATCATCCACGAAGAGTTCTTCGAGCATGCGGGCTTTCATCTCATCCCTACGCTGTTCCCACATCCGCCTGTCAGCCTGATGCCCCAGCTTTCCAGCCACCTCGGCAAGCACATCCATCTGCAACACTAGGAAGGCCGCCAAGTCGGGAAGGGTTGCAGGCGGCAGCTTGCGGAACGCAGTGGAGTTATCCCAGCCGGAATCGTTCCCATGGGTGTACTCACACAATCCATCTTTGTTCTCATCCCGGCAGTTCAGCCACCAGTCCGTCCACCTGGCCAGCTTATCATAAGCCTCCGCAAGCTGCTCCATGGACAGCTCCATCACCCCCATCAGTTTACGCAGCGCCCAGCCATGAATAGGCGGCTTGCAATAATTGTGGATCGGTTTACTATCGTTCACGCTGTCAGGGATATTTCCGGACGGCTTCTGATGGTCGAATAGCACCAAGAATTGATCCCAGGCCTCCTTCGGGTTCCCATAGGAGAGCGCCATGGCATTGAAGCAATGATCCCAGCTCCATACATTACACATCCAGTTCTTGGACATCAGCATGGATTCTCTGGTAAGGAGACCACATGGCTTCACTATGCTCGACCAATCCACATAGGCTGCGATCCTGGCCGTTTCCTCATACTGCGCTTCCACCGAAGGCATGGAGGCATAGAAGGCCTCAAAGGCTTTCCTGCTGCAAGCCGCTGTTTCCTCGAAATCGAAATCCCAACCCCTATCCTGCCAGTCTTCAAAGGCTTCCTCCAGGCTGACAAGGTACTCCCCGGACTCCTCCGGAAGGAAATGCAACCTGCAGTAAGCGGCGGTGCTGCCATCCCATTCCTGTTCTACTTCTATTCTGCCCTGCTGCGCGCGCAGCACATACCGGCAATTGTTCCGGAAGCAGTTCATCAACACGAATTCCCTCTCCCCCGCCTGCATGGGCTGGCAGAAGGTAAAGGGCAGGCCTTCACTCATAAAGTCAAACGTCATGGGCAGATTCCCTTTCAGCAGCAGGGTATCCGCGTCATGGAATGCCATACGGCACTCCTTTCCTCCCTTTTCTACCCGCAGTACATCCGCAGCCGCTTCATATCCGTTCTCTTCCACCGCATCCATGCTCTCAGTCTCAATTCTCGCCACAAAGGAAGAAGAAGCCGAACCATGGACAGTCCTTAAGTACATCCCCTTCTCTATCTTCTGATGGTTGAAGCAGCCCTCCAAATAGGATACTGCCAGATATGACCCACGGAAACTAAAAGGTACTTCTCTCAAATTCAATTTCATTCTTGCTCCCATCCGCGTGCTCTAGCACGCATTTAAATCAGGGCGGTTGAAAGCGGCCTTCTTTCAACCTTGGCTCCCGTCCTCAGCCCTTCAGGCCGGAAAAAGTGATCCCCTCAATGAAATATTTCTGCGCCATGAAATAGACCGCGATCATGGGGATTGTGATTACAGTGGCCACCGCCATCATCAGGTTCCAGTCGCTGGTATGCTGTCCCATGAAGTTCTGCAGCGCCAAGGAAACTGTCTTTAACTTTCTGTCATCCAGGTACAGAAGCGGTCCCATGAAATCATTCCAGGTGTTCATGAAGGTGAACACCCCTACGCTGCATAATGCAGGCTTTGACATGGGGACGATAATCCTGGAATAGATGATGAAATAGTTCGCCCCGTCCACCAAAGCCGCCTCGTCATATTCCTTCGGTATCCCGGAATAGAACTGCTTCACCAGGAAGATGTTGAAGGCGCTGCCAAAGAAACATGGTATGATCAGCGGATAGAAGGTGTTATACCCGCCCACGGCCTGCCAGATCAAAAACTGCGGGATCATCAGGACCGTATAAGGGATCATCATGGTGGATAAAAGCAGGGCGAACCACAGGTTCCTTCCCCTAAACTTCAGCCGCTCAAACCCGAATGCGATGAAGCTGGCGCTGAGCACTGCCCCCACCAGGTTGAATGCCACGATTACGGCCGAATTCAGGAAATATCGCCCAAAGGGCGCCTTGGTAAACGCTTCCTTAAAATTCTCCAGATCATAGTGGGAAGGAAACCACTGGATCGGCATGGTCATGATTTCCCGATTTGTCATAAATGCACTCCGTACCATCCAAAAGAACGGAAAGAGCATCAAAAAGGAAATACTGATCAATAATATATAACTAAGCAGCCTGACCTCAGACTTTTTTCTGCTTTTCATAGGCTCAATCTCCGTTCTCATAGATCACCCATTTATTCTGGGTCTTGAACACAACCGCTGTCAACGCGGCGATGAGCAGGAACAGAACCCATGACATGGATGCCGAATACCCCATCTTGGACTGCTTGAACGCCGTCCGATAGACCAGCAGGGAATAGAACAGACTGGCATTGTTCGGTCCGCCGTCCGTCATGATATAGGCCTGGGTAAAGGTCTGCATGGATCCGATGATCGCCATCACGAAATTGTAGAATACGATGGGCGTCATCATAGGTACTGTGATATGGAAAAACTTGGGCAATACGCCAGCTCCGTCGATCTGCGCCGCCTCATAGAGCTGTCTGGATACCCCTTGCAGGCCCGCCAGATAGATGACCACATTGTTCCCCGCCGCCCACAACGCCATCACTGCCAGAGAGGGAAGCACCCCCTTCGCGCTAAAGATGAAATTCAAAGAGTGCAGGCCCATCCCTTTTAGGATGCTGTTGAGCAGTCCATGCATGGGATTATAGATGTACATCCATACGGCGGCACTGGCCACCACGGGCACAATGGAAGGAACGTAGAAAATCGCGCGGAATACAGAGATCCCTCTCACTTTCGTATTCAGCAGGATCGCGATCAGCAGCGGGATACAGGTCACCAGCGGAACCGTGATTAGGGTGTAGGTCAAGGTCACTTTGATCGCCTGTCCCACCAGCGGATCGTGAAACAGTTTTTTATAATTCTCCACGCCGATAAATTCCATCGGCGTGATCACATCCCATTCCGTAAAACTGATCGCCATACTGTAGAGCATAGGGCCGAAGCTGAAACAGAAGAGCCCGACGATCGCCGGTGCGATAAAAAAATATCCCCATCGGAGCTGGCTCTTTTCCCGCAGGCTCATTGTCTTCTTATTTCTCATTGTCATCCCTTTATCGTCTTCTTATTATACATCAGGAAATTTCGTCGCAAGACGGATCCTGAAGCTCGAATGCTTTCGGTTTTCACAAGGAAAGATTAGGCATTTCCTTGTCATACGGGCCGCTGCCAGGGCAGCAGCCCGTGTCTGGGTCTAAGGGATCTTCTGCCAGGCGGCAGCGTATTATTCCCATGTCCCCTGGAGCTGCCCTGACACATCCAGGTCGCTGAGCGCTTCCTCTGCAGTCGTCTCTCCAAGCCATACATTGTCCAGGAGCGGAACGATAGTGTTATCCACGATCGCCGGGAAGTTCTTCAGGGATACGTTCTCTCCAAGCCTGGTATCCTTCTGCTGAAGGATGTTCTTGAACGCTTCGCAATTGGCGCTCTCATCCACCTTGGTATAGGTAGCCGCCCAAGCCTTTTCGTTCTCTCCGCCGTCAAAAATATTCACCGTATGAGGAAGTCCGCCCAACGCCACGCCTGCATTCTCCGACGTGGAGATCGCATTTTCAAATTCCGTATAATAGCGGAAGAAATCGAAAGCAGCCTCGTTCTGTGCGCTCTTAGGCGACATGCACACGCCTGCGCCCCAGCTCATATTGGCGGGATGTTTAAACATGGGAATCTGAGCCACTCCTACATCATAGCCTTCATTGGCATAGTTACCAAGCGCCCATGCCCCGTCGATCGCCATGGCCAGCTGGCCGTTCATCAGCATCGCCGATTTATCCGAAAAGGCGCCCTTGGCCATCGCTACGGTAGGCGCGCATTTATGCACCAGGGACAGGTCAGCAATTGCCTGGAGCACTTCCAATCCGGCCTGCGTATTGATGAGCAGTTCCGTTCCCTCCTCGTTGGCGATCCCTGCATCGTTGGTATACATAAGGGGCATGAACACGTTCCAGTCTGTGGGCATCATGGTCCCATATACGCTCACGCTCTCTTCGTCGAATCCTTCATCATTCGGTGTATTCCCGTTGGTATCCTTTGTCAGCTTCTTCGCGTTTTCCACGAACTCATCCCATGTCCAGGGATTCTCCGCATCCGTGGAAGGCATCTCGATTCCGTTCTGGGCAAAAATCTCCTTGTTGTAATACAGCGCAAGGGTCGTCACATTACAGCCCACGCCCCAGATGCCATCTCCGGCCCGGAATACGGTAGTGGAAACCATCTCCGTGTCAGGGTCAAACCCAGCCTTCTCGTACAATGGTTCCAGATCCAGGACCGCTCCCTTGGTCCCCCATTCCAACACGCTTCCCTCCGGGAGCTTGAACACCTCCGGCATGCTGTCCGCAGCCGCCATGGTGTTGATCTTGCTCAAGTATTCCGAATAAGGGATAAAATTCGCTTCGATCGTGACGCCGGGATGCTCTGTCTGATACTGATCGCAGATCGCCTGATCAAATTCCTGCTCGGCCCCAGCTGACCAGGAATAGAAGGAGACCGTCACATCCCCCGTGGATGCGGTCTGCCCTGCTCCCGCATCTTCTCCTGCGGCGCTGCTCTCGGATGCGCCGTCACTTCCTTGTGTACTGCTCCCGCTTTGGCCGGATGCACTCTTGTCGCTCCCCTGACATCCCACAAGGGAGAAGGTTAAGCATATTCCCAGCAGCAGAGCCAAACTCTTTTTCAACATGGACAAAATCCTCCTTTACTTATGTATTTCATCTGGTTGATATGTCCATTTTATCTGCTGGATATGAGCAGGACTAGTACAAAACGGCTAATTAAATAGCACGATTTCTCCTTCCTTTTATCGTTTCAACCCATTCCGGAATTCCCTGGGTGAGAGCTGACAGACCTTCCGGAAGGACCTTGCGAAATAATTGGCGTCGCTGTAGCCTACGGTCTGCGCGATCTCGCTGATGGAATGGTCTGTCATCATCAGGTATTCCTTCGCTTTCTCTATCCGATAGTTTTCCAGGTACTGAGGGATCGTCATCCCGAGCTTTTCTTTAAAGCGCTTCGTCATGTATCCCGGCGCCAGAAAGAATTCCCCGCTCAGCTCTGCCAGGCCGATTTCCTCTTGATAGTGTTGTTCCAAATAGAGCCGGATCCGTTCCACCACATCGTCCCTGTTCAACAGGCTTCTCATCTTCTCGCGAAGTATTCTGCCGTATTGCTTCCATTTTTCCAGGATATCCCGCTGAAGTCGGCAGTTTGTCAGCGCCATCATGCCGAACTCCTCTTTCAGGTTTCCCGGAATCGCCATCTTATATTTCATGTAGACGCCCGCATATAACGTCATAATGGAGTGATGAACCTCCAGCAGAGACGGAACATACTCTCTTTGGGAAAATATCTCTGTGAACAGTTCCTCCAGGATCGCTTCATAGCGCCGTTCTTTCAGGTTATCCAAAGAGAGCTCCAGTTGTTCCAAGTTCAGCTTCGGCCAACGTAACGCATCCTGATCTGCGGAAAACATCTGCCTGGCCCCGTACCAGAACCGCAGGTTCAAAGCGCCCTCCAGATGCCGCAGGAGCTCGGTCATATCCTGCCCATCCGCCCAAATCCATGCAGCGCACATCGGCATCCAGGGGGAAAGCGCTCCCAGAACCGTCCTTATCCGCCCTTCCTCCATCTCCACACCGGCTCCTGTCAAAAGGAGCACGTTCCTGCTTCCCTGGAAATAGAGTGTCCTCCACCGATCCCGGGGGAAATCCCGCCTCCAGATCCTCTTGCATTCCCCAGGCGCCTCTGCCAGCAGATCCGCCAGCCGTTCCTGATACAGGAGAATTGCCGTCCCCTGAAATGCACCTCGATCCGCCGGAAAGTCTTCCCAATAATCCTTTCTGCGATCCATCAGCTCTTCCTGCTGCTCCCGCTCTTCCCGGATGGCTTGACAGACCTTTTCCATTGTTTCCTGGAATTCCTGCTGTATGATGGGCTTCATGATATAATCCATCACACCGATCTGGATTGCTTTTTTCACATATACGAAATCATCATAGCCGCTGATGATGATGAATCTTGTCTTGCTGTTCTCGTCGATCCTGCGCACTCTTTCCATAAACTCCAGTCCGTCGCACTGGGGCATGTTCACATCTACGAGGAAAATATCCGGTCCTAATTTCTCATATAGGTCAAAGGCCTCGATCCCATTTCCCGCAACGCCCACGACCCGGACGGGCAGCCCTGTGAGCGCGAGCCGCTTCTCGATGCTCTTCACCACAAATGCTTCATCATCTGCGATACATATCTTATACATCCCGCTCCTCCCTACCGCATTCCTGCAGCCCTGTAATGTGACATTACCCATGCCGAAAACAGCATTGCTGCTGGCAGCTTCGCACTCCTTTCCCATCTGTGACCCAAATCAGGCCACGGACGTCCGTACGCTCCGCAAGACTACGGGAAGCGGATGCGGATCCTGGTTCCCGCTCCTTCTCTGGACACGATCTCGAAGTCCATAGCCTCCTGATATTCCAGGCAGAGGCGGTGGAATACATTTCGGATCCCCACATGGACGGAAGAGTCCGGCCTCTCCACCGGATCCCGTCGGATCTTCTCCATCGTCTTTGTTAGTTCCTCCAAACGTTCCTGTCCGATCCCCGCTCCATTGTCCATGATCATGATCTCCGTCGTCCCCTCCGTCTCCCTGATCATGACCGTAATGCAGCATTCTCCCGCCTGCTCTGCAAAACCATGCCGGATGCAGTTCTCCACAAGAGGCTGAAGGATCGCTTTCAGGAGCTTTTTGTCCAGAACGTCTTCTGCCACCTCATAGTATACAGACAGCCCCTTGATCTTGAACTCCATAATCAGCAGATATTTCCTGATATGATCCAGTTCCTCCCTCACGGTCACCCATTTGTTCCGCTTCAGATTGTATCGGAAGATCTGTCCCAGCGTTTCGCACACATGGATCGCAGTCTCATTCCTGCCGCTGAAAATCAGTCCATTGATCAGCTCCAAAGTATTATACAAAAAATGCGGATTGATCTGTTCCAGGAGCATCTGATACTCTGTTTCCTTCTGGAGCATGCTCACCGCCCTGTTTTTTTCGATCAGTTCATGGATGGACGCCGACATCTCATTGAAGCCGTCCAACAGATCTCCCAGCTCATCCTGGTATCTGTTCTCTATGTACACCCCCATATGATCGTCCCTGATCTCGTTCATGGCATCCCTGCACTGGGTGATCGGGACGATCAGGTGGCGGGACATTACCACGGCCAGCGAGAGGAACAGGACGGCAACGGCCACAATCACTCCCGCAAAGGCCAGCCAGAGCGCCCGGCGCTCCAGCGTAATGCTTTCCCGATCCAGATAGACCACCAACCTCCATTGCTGTTCCCCAACCCAAATCTCAGCCTCCTTCCGCCTCATATGGGATTCTCCCCGCAGCTCTTCCGGTAGATTTCCCGCAATCCGTACGCCGTCTCCTCCATAGAGCTCTGCGTATCCGCCTTCAAAGTTCGTATCCATGAACCGTTCAATGCTTCCCTGGGGTATCGTCGCCACAAGGATTCCTTCCCGCTCTAATGTATAATTGTTTTTAATCATATAATAGAGGCACATCGACCAACCGGACCGTTTCCGGTATACCCCGCAGTCCCTTCCGATCTCCGCATATTTACCCTTTTCTTCCAATTGCGGATACCATGCCCGCTCCGATAGCTCCACGGAGTAATCCAATGTCTCCCCATAGCTGGTCATCCGCAGCCCGTCGTCCAGAATGATCGCAAAATGCGCCCCCTCATAGAAGCCCACGAGGCCATACAGAAAATCCGCCACCCTGTCCCTGATCCTCTGCTTCTCATGATCGTTCCCTGTCGCCTCAAACATATTCTGCAGCCAGCTGCTATAACAAGCCGTAAGCGCCGCCTCATCCACCTGGGTTATGTATCGTTCGATCTCTTCTTTTCGCTGTTCCAGAAGGCCGTCTAAGCTTCTTTCAATGGTCTCCACCGTATTCCGCTCCGAAATCATCAGACAGATCACTGTGGTTATCAGGACAGTGACCAGAAAAAATGCCAGAACGATCCCCACGATCTTCCTCTGCAGGCCTGGCTTACGGATGCTCTCCGCCAGACGCCTCACCGTCGTGCGCATATCCCTTTCCTCCTTCGTTTTTCATATGTCCCATCCATCTATGCAATCCCTGAAAATGAAGAAAACCCGCAAACACTGATGTTTACGGGCTTTTTCAAGCTCCCCGAGTTGGGCTCGAACCAACAACCCCGCGGTTAACAGCCGCGTGCTCTACCAACGGGTGCGCTCGCACACCGAAAAGAGTGGGAGAAATATTCTTTCTCAACGTCGTTCTCACCACTTGTTTATGCTATTATGATTTCGTAACTTTTGCAAGCAGTTTTTTGATTTCCTTGAACTTTTTCAAACCGATCTTCCGGCTTCCCTCAGATTCCGCCTCATAATGAACGCCATTTCTTTCGGCTATATCCTTCCCACTACCGGACGGATTCGAGATTTGCATCCGTTGGAAATATGCGCTGCTAAGCACACCATGGAGCAGCCCGTTTTTGACAGCGTGGACGCTCTGTTTGATAAATTGGAGGCAGCCTGTTCTTCAAGGCATTTCTGCCGCCAGTTACCATTCGTGTTCCTCACAATCCTGTCTAATTTTCCCCCATTCCTGTGTCATCAGCGATTTTCCCTTTCTTTAACCGCAGGACAACATCTGCCTGCCCTGCCAGTTCCCTGCTGTGGGTAACTACAACCACACATTTTTCCTGTTCATGAGCCAGTTTCTGAAAAATGGATATGATCTCATTCGCGG
>CANSTU010000065.1 GCA_947650005.1 uncultured Lachnospiraceae bacterium | reverse complement strand
CGATCAGTAATTCATTTCCCCTGGCTGTCAGTACAGCGCTCTCAAAGATTGCCATGTCTATCCCTCCGTTATAACCTGCACCCGTCTAGCCACAGATGCCAGCCCTGCCCCAGTTTCCAGACTCATATATTCTTCCCTGCTTCCGGAGTCCGTAATGGATTGCCGGATCCATGCTGTACTCGCTCTTCCCACCATACGCTCTGAGAAACAGTCTGCAGACTGCGCCTGGTAAAAGTCCACGACTGACTGGCGAATATAGCATACCGTAGCTGCCCCAGCATGCAGATGATAGGTATCCTCATAGTTCATTACATCATAAAGCAGATAAGTGGTATGGGACTGCTTGTATCTATCCAAAACCTGCATCAAATCCAGCACATTGATATCATAGGCTCCGTGGAATACGACAACAAACACATTCGGATGTGGAATCGGCACCGGTGCCTTTATGCTATCATTTACATCTGCCACATCCACTTCATATCCTGGGAATCTGCTATTGATCAGGCGTCCGATATGATATGGCGTCTGCGGCTCCCTTTCCACTTGCCTTGCCCGGATCCTCCGACGGCGTTCCTCATCGGACAGATCTTCCCGTACTGACAGGCCATACTTGATCTCATGGTATCTCAGTCCCCAGGTTGCCGTCCTCCAGAAGGCCTGGTGCTGATATTCCTCAAAGACCTTCTGTACCTGATCCATGGCAGCGCCCTCCACCTGGAACATCCATTTCCCCACATAAGCTGTCTCATACCAGCCCGCCGTTACATATTCCATCAGCTTTTTGGCCGTCTCGCTTTTCGGGAAGCGCTCAAGATCCATTTTCATGTTCCCTCCAATATTCCCGTGCTGAATTCGATCCGTTCTGTATCCGGATACTGGTCAGCACGCAGGGTGATGTTTTCTTTACCTCCGTTCATAAGGAACTCATCAAAATCATCCACCCCTTCCAACTCTGTCACCGCTCCCCGTGCTTTATTATAAATTAGGATGCCGTCCTCCTTTGCTTCCGCATAAATCTTCGTCAGGGCTGCCTTATAATCCTCCACGATCTTCTCCATACCCGTGACTTGGGTATCAAATAAGAGCCCTGAACAAGAAAAGGATACCCATATCGTTGTTGCGGCAGCCACGGTCAGTTTTGCACATCCCGCTGGAAGCAGGCGCGCCTTACGGTCTCTTGGTGAAATGATATGATCATACACGGCCTCCACGATATGCTCATTTGCCGGCTTTCCATTGCTGTCCACAATTGCAAGCTTCACCGTCCCCGGCCCGTTCCAGGCGGGCAGCACAATGCAGTCTCCTACCCCCTGTACTTCCTTTGCCCAACGGATATAATCCACATCATTCCCCACATAGTTTCGGGAGGTATTTCCCAGGTAGATCCGTTCGTACAGCGCATTATCCGTCTCTTCCTCCGTCCCGCCAGTCATGGCCTTTGCATTGAATATACTGGCGATCCCTGATATCGGGCGAACCATCAGCACCACAGTCCCAGCCATCACATTTGATCTCATGCCAGCCTTCACCGCAGTCACTTGAATCTCTTCGCTCCCGCTTTCCCCTATCACCACCGCCTTGTCCGACGCAAATTCAATACAAGGAACTTCATCCACCGCTTCTGTACAGAAAATACTTCCTGCCTTTATCACTGTCCCAGTCTTTCCAGTTACAGTCAGCTTCCCGGTTGCCCTGTTTGCTTCCTTTCTGGTAAGGCCCACCTGTTTTGCATGCAGATCGAGCCATTTCCCCCAGGCATATTCTGGAAAAGCAGCCATAAGGCTGCGCATCAAGTTATAATTGACAAGTTCTGATGCCACAAGAGCTGTCGGGTATGTATAGTCATACACGAACCCGCCCGGCATATCGTCGATATCCTCCGGCAGCTCCTTCATCATACGCCTATGGATATCTTCCGGACTCATATCCAATAGGAAATCCGGCGCTTCAAAAACTGGCCTGCTGCCCATCGTCTTCACCTCTATTCTTTCCGTCTCCGAGTTTTTTCCTGATACGAAATTCTTCATACTGGATCCCCTTTACCAGGAATTCCACCAATACCGCATCTCCATCCCACGAAAAGGAAAACCCGCGTACATATTCTGTACGTGGGTTAACCAGCAACGCTTCCTTTATTGTCCTTTCTATTGCAGACTCGCAGGATCTTTGTGACGGACGCTTCATCGCTCGCTCCATTTCCGTCCCTATCTCATCCGGATAGGCCAGACAGCAGTAACGTTCTGTCGTAACCGTTTTCTCACACCAAGTCTGGTACGCTTCGATTCCATTGCAGACAGGTACACGGTTCGTCCCGTCGCGGGCAAAGTCACCCTTTTGGAGATCCCAGGCAAAACTTTTCTTATAGCGTTTATCGAATCCTTCTCCTTCACGGGCGATCCGTGGGCTATCTATCACAGGGAATAGGTTCTGTGCCATACCATCACCCCGCTTCCGCCGCCGGGAGAATGATATCGATTACCACAGCCTCGTTCCCAATCCAGGCCACCAGCACCCTGTCCCCAGGCATCAGGCTGCGCATCCGTTCCGGCATCAAGGCTTTGCCTGTCACATCTTCCAAATCCCCTGTCAGTCCTACGTCCGCAAATGGCTCCCCGACCAGGCCCAGAGCAAGGCTCCGGCAGATCTGAAAATCACTCCGCGGAATCCTTATCGGGAACAGGTTGGTCGTAAGGCTCCAGTCCCCTTCAATACTTCCGAAATCTAAAACTGGCGGCGTTTCGCTGAAATTCTTCATCCGCCTTTGGAGTACGAACGCCAGTTCAGACACTCCTTTATGATCATCATGCAATCTTCTTCACCCTCCCTCCATGGATGGCTGGGCGGTCACCGTCATGGAAACCGTGTCCACATCATGCTGGACACTCAGGACTTCCAGATATCCGTTTATTCCGCATACATTGTTCACGTAGATCAGATCCCCTTTTCGCACATAGGGGACGTCCGGAAGCCTCAAAGTGATCTTTTCATCCAGCTGCCCTTCTTCCTTCAGGATTTCCAGCGCTGCAGTCCTGGCTTCCTCCATAGTCTGGCTTTTTTCCCGGGTTATGACCTTCTGAAGGACGCCGAACTTGGTCTCCCCGTCCACCACTGCTTCCACCGGATATCGCCCATCATTGGTCTCCCGGCCCACTACCTTTACGCGGGTCACCATATTGCTGATGCTGCGTTTATGGGACAGCTCTACGCTATTGTCTGCCCCGAATACATATACATCCTGGTTCGTCCCTTTGGGGCGTACTTGCAGTAGCCCCTTTTCTGCTCGGATGATGCACTCCGTCCCTCCCTTTTCCCGGGCATCCGACAGGATATCCAGCATACAATCCGCCAATGCTCTATTTTGGTATTTCAGCTTCCCATGGACAACTTCCGGCCCTTGGTAATCTACCGATATGCCCCAGGGATCCAGGATCTGCCCCAAAGCCGACTGGGTCGTCATTCCCGCCGGAATGTACACAGAATCCTGTGATTTTTGCAAGGCATACAATTCATCGTATGCCGTTACATGAAAAGTGTCTTCTGAAGCAGAAACTACCGGGTTCCAGTCCTTGATGTATCCCCGTACCGCTTCCTCCTCTTTTACGCCATCAGATGCATACACAACAGCCAGGCAGCCCAACTTAACCAGGTTAGACAGATATCCTGATGGGATCCGGTTACAACACTGGAATGTCAGCCGGGCTGCCAGCTCTGACGCGTTTTCTTCCCATCCGATCCGTGTAGCAAACTCCTTCAGGTCATACTGCCCGCCGCCTTCATCTACTACCATCAGCCGATAACTCAGCTTCCCCACATCGATCATACATCATCCGCTCCTTACTGCTCTATATCCGGGATCTGCAGTACCTGCCCCGGGAAGATCCAGTGCCCGTTGTCACTGTCTTTTAAGCCCCTTTTTTGGGCAGTGGCCTCTATCTCTTCCGCATTCGCTTCCATGATCTTTGTCCAATCCGTTCCGCTCCCGCCATACATCTTCCGGGCAATATTCCACAGATTGTCACCCCTTTTTACCGTATACACGCCTTTCTTTTCGGCCTCAGGCCTGGTCGCTGTCAGACCTCCAAGTCCAATCTCCTTCGTTGTATACAGCCGCAGCGGCAAATAGCGGTGGAATTCGATCGAGAATACGAGATTGCCAAACCCTCCTACAGCCTCCCAGGAAAAAGATGATATCGTCACATCCAGGTTTATCGGCGCCTCATCCGCTACCAATTCCAGGACCGTTCCGGCTGCCTGCCACTGCTCCAAGATGCTCACGCACTCTGTCGGGGCTGTCCAATTTCCCATAAGAGACTCCCCCACCCGCTGTGATCCGAAAAATACGCCTGAAAAGGAGACTCCGCGAATACGCATACCTTTAGGGATCTCCACAGCGCCTTTCCCAATGATCTGAAAGGTCTGGTAATTCGTCGGGGATGTCACCTTGACAGATTCAGGCATGGAGGGAAACTCAAAGCTCCCTCCGCCCAACGCATACAAATATATCGCCATTTAACCACCATTCCCCTGCCGGACTATGCTTCCTGCGGAGTATTAGAAAATACAGCCGCTAGCTTGTTCGCTATGTCCGCGCAAATATCGTCCGTCAATTCATGCATCTTAGCCCGTATTGCTTCGATCGCATTCCCCTGCTCCACTTCTATCTGAACCTTCGGGCTTATATCTACCTTAAAGGATACCTGTTTTCCTACATCCCCCGGTACCTTGACCATTGCCGAAACATCCTGTTCCTCCGTCCCTGTATCCCAAATGTCCATGGATGGCTTCTGATGGTAACTCCCCATCCGGAAATCTGCCCCAAGGATGGCGCCTTCCGCATATCTGCCAATACCCAGCAGTTCCCCCGCCTGTTTCCACAGGGACAGCCCGCGGGCCCGCCGTTTTCTTCCCAATGGAATCACTGCTTCCGGCCCGTCTTCGCCAATCCATGACAGCTGCGCGCCGTTCACAAATCCGCCGTCTGCTTTCTCGTCAATCTCACCACGCCAACCACCCGGGGGCGGTTTCTTCAGGCCATCCTTATAGGGTAACTGCGGCTGCTCGGGTACCTCCACCAATACGATACTGATCTTCTTTTCCTCTGGAAGTTCTTGCAACTGTCTGCTAATATTCTGGAGCTCATCTAGCACACCGCCCCAGGCACTTTCGATCTCCTCGATCCCCTCCTTGAGCATCTTCTCCTGCATTGCAACATCGCCTGAATGTCCCGAAAATCCGGGTAGGAAGGCATCCAGTATTTCCTCGTCATCCTCTGTAAGCCGCCCTGCCTCCAACAGCCCCTGAAGGGCTTCTTGCATTTGATTGTACTTGTCTATGGACTCCAGCAAGGAAGATACATCCATTCCGTTATCCTTCGCTATCAGCTGGATAGAAGCTTCATTATAGGACGATAAAGTCTCTTCGAGCCCCCTCTTTTTTTCATTCAGCCCATCTATCTCTTCCAGGAGCATAGCGGTTTCGCTTTTCAATTCTTCTACCTTTCCCCCTATGCCGACAGTATGGTTGAAATAGTCTCCCTGCCCCATTTCTTCTGACAACTTGTTGGATTTATCGAGCAGCTCCTTCATTGCCTCATCTATATCATTTTGATCTACGCCGTCCCTATCTATCGTCTCATAGTACTCAGACAGGTACCTCTGCAACCCCTCTCTATACTCGTGCTTGGTTCCCCAGTCCTCATCGGCAGCGGTCAGGCGGCCATTCACGTCTGATAAGCTTTCTTTTAATGCTGGCAAATTCTCTTTTGTATCCTGGACAGTCTGCCGCAACCGGCGCTCCTCCTGCTCGTCCATCAAATCCATCTCAGCTTTTAGTAACTCAAGCCGATCCCCCGATTTTCCGTTCAACAGGTCATAGTCGCTGATCAGCCCAGGGAACAATTCCTGCAGCTTTTCGGCAACCTTCCCCATCTGTTCTTGGATTAAGACTGCTTCGTCTGAAGTAAGCCCTTCCGCATTCATGGCCGTTTCCAATTTTTCATACTGACGTACCAGTTCGGATGCATATTCATTCCTGTTAACGATCTCGTGATATCCCTCCATTGCAGACTGGAGGTCGTTCCCCATATCTATGAGGGCTTGTTGCTGCAGGTCGCGTGCCCCATACAAATGCCCGATCAAGTTCCCCACATCCTCGCTTAAGAACAGGGCCCCGAGGCCTCCGAGGCCGGCTCCAATCCCTGCACCTATCACATTACCGATACCCGGCATAAAGGAACCGATTGCTGCTCCTGCTGCGGCCCCGGTGCCTACCATACCGATCTTGGTAAGCCCTGTCCGGGTTTCCTGTTCCTGCTGTTCTTTATTATAAGTGTACTGCGCAGCTTTTTTCAGATCGGAAAAACCGGATATAATACCGGCCGTACCGATCACGGCTCCGGACATAGCCCCAATCCCGAGGGCGCTAAGACTGTTTGCTCCAAGGGATGCGCCTCCCGCCAGGTTGCCTGCACCCATATTGATAGCCTGCATCGCCCCAAATCCAAGGAGTCCCGTTCCCTGGGAAGCATTCCCAATCAGAGAGGAGAGCAGGAAGTCCATGGGGGAATCCCTGCCAAGCACATCCGAGAAGAGTCCCTTAATGACGCTCTCAAATAACTTTTTGAATACACTTTCTGCGGTATCTATGCCAACCCCTTCCATAAGTCCTTTAAAGAATGCCTCAGCGATACCGTTTCCTTCCTCAGCCGCTTTTTGCATGTCGATGCCGAACAACGCCTGGACGCAGCCCGTGCTCTCGTTCCCGAGCCAGTTTCCGCTCTCTGCGACGGCCTCCGTAATGCTCCTCTTTCCTTCCGCTTCCCACCAGGTTCGGAACGACTTCCCTATGATTTCATCCCACCGGATCTCTACTTTTCCAAAGAAATCTGCATTCTCCCAAACACTGAAATCGGTCAGTTCTGATATCCTGCCTTGCAACGCATCGGCTTCATCCATCATATGGCCAAAAAAGGCATATGCATCAGGCATGCTTTTGCTTTCCGTAAACGCATCGGTTATAATATCGGGAGTTATCCTTAAACTCACCTCAGACGTCGCTTCCTCCACTTCCAGGTGCAGCTGATATCTCTCCTTGCTCAAGTCACGCATGGACTTTTCCATTCTCTGGACGGCCCTCTCGAATTTTGTCATCTTCTCTTGGGCTTTGGACAAGACAGGATCCGTTTTATCGACTATCACGATCGGAATTTCTATTCGTATCGTCTCTGCCATTCCTACTCACCTTCTTCTTCCGGCTGGGAAAGCGCTATCCGCATAGACGCGAATAGAAAGGCCCTTACCCCAGAAGCCTTCGTATAAAACTCGTCCGGCGACATACCTGTCTTCTGGAAGATATGATGCAGAAGCGTTGCCCTGCCGCCGGCCTTAATCAGTTTTTTGCAGTTTCCTCCTGTACCTCTTCATCGCTGAACCCGGACAGGGCATCTATCGCCTCGATCACACGATCCTTTTCTCCTGCCCGCAGACATAGCTCAATCATGTCCAGTCCCGTAACCACTTCCTGTCCTCTCGCAGACATCGCTTTCCAGGCATCCTTGTTGTCCCATACCCTGGCCCTGTCTTCCTCAACGGTCGCCGTATAGATCAAGGCGCACCTGAAACGCGCGGAGTTCACCTCATCCGGCATCTTTACTCCCATCTGACGGTTACGCTTGTACGTTGTATGCTTTTTCCTGCATCTGGTATATTCCTCTTCCATCAGCGCACGGATCCTGAAAGAAAAGTATACGCGCCCGTTCCTCGCGATCTCGATCTTCTGTATATCCTGTCCTATATTGGCTGCATCCAAAAGCCCAGCCAGGATATCCTTCTCATTCATACGCAGCTGGCTGTTCTCTTCTTCCTTTGTCAGGTTCTCTTCTTCTGTCAGACCATCCTGTTTATTCTTCTCAGACATCTTTTTTCCTCCTTCAGGCTTCCCTTTCTAATCTTAAAACAGGGCAGGCGGCCGTTATGTCCCCCCTGCCCATATCCTTTTACCCGATGCTTAATTTCGACTGCAATTTTGGCGGCCTGTTCACAAAGAAGCTCCAATTCCGCTTAATTACATCCGAGCCAATGTTCTGCAAATCAATATCCCCGGAAGGAATGACTTCCCGGTATGTTACCCGTTCCTCAGAACCATTCCGCCCCAAAAGCGTCCCCTGAAAGTTCCAAACCGGCATCTTCTGATGCTCCATGGCCTCGAACAGGTCGGAGATAAATTTATCATCCTCAATCACGATTTGAGTCATTGTAAGAGATATCGCAAATGTATTTGCAGTCTCCAGTTCCTGCGCATTCCCCAGAACCGTGTATTTGGCATTGTTCCAGCTGGACTTTGCCTGGAAGGTTTCCACAGTAGCAAGGAGCCTTCCGTCTTCATCGTAAAAGGCGCCGTCCTTCCCGGTTCTTGCATGCCTCACATCACTGGCTGCCCTTGTGTTAATCATGGCTGTATTTCTCCTTTCCTTACACCTCGTTTTATGATTCGGTCGAATACCGGAAGCGGAACATCAGATACACATGTTCGAGAGAGTCCTTATCGACCACATCGACATCAAAATAAGCATAATCTGCATCTGCCATATACTTTGTATTTTCAGTCACATTGCAGGAACACAGCTTGGATTCGTCAATCATTGCTGTGCCCACAGCATTCATCTGGCTGACAAGCGTGGCACGCCCGTTTTTATCATTGTCCACCTTCCCCACCAGGCTTTCAGCCTGCTTTGTCATGCGGTAGATCAATTCATAACGCGCTTTTACACGCCGAATTTTCTTCCAGCCTTCATCCTGCCTGCCACCGGGAGACACCAGGGTATTGATCGCATTGTCAATCCATACCTGCCGGTCCGTATTGTAAGACAATACCAGCCCGCCTTTCCTCTCCGCCCTGTTCATTTCTGAAGGGGTCATAGGGGATGGAAGCTCTGTAAAACCATCCAAAACCGTGTGTGTCAAGGATGTATTAGCTGATCCTGCCGCCACCATCCCCGCGATCCTGGCCGCCGTCTGGTAGCCATCGTACTCTGCCCCATCCACGATGGCATTGGCATTCACCACATAGACCACTGCAGCATCATTATAGTCTGCCGCATGCTTGATCCGATCCTCCAAATCCACCGTCTTTTTCTCTGCAATCACCGCCATACCCAGCTGTCCAGCTTCCGACACCCGCGCCAAAAATGCCTGAACCAACAGGTGCACCGCCTGTTCTTCCGTATCCACACAGATCGTATTGAAATAACTGGATTCGACTGCTGCCAGCCCGTCTGCATAACTTTGGGTGGTTACAACCGGATTGGTCCCTCCTTCCATCACTGCTTGGGATACGTCTGCCAGGATCCCGTCTGCTTCCGACGCCAGTGCAGCCGTAAAGAATTGTGATCTGCCAACCGCCTCCACGAGTCCGGAGGCCTCCTTTTCACCGGCAGGGAATTCATACTTTTCCACCTGATCCACTCCACTGTAGATAATGCACTGCTTCATGGTATCATCTGACAGTTTTTTACGTATCGTTACACTGAACTTACGGTCTCCGGGATACAGAGTCTTCAATGTTACCAATTCCGTATCCTCCGAGCTTTTCAGGGGTACCTTTGCGCATTCTCCCTGCGTTCCCAGCCGATAAGCGAGAATCGTTTTCGCACCTCCCGCAAATGCCTCCTTCAGTGCATCCGTTGTTTGAGCTGTGCCGAACATACCTTCGTATCCATCCTCCCGGTTCAACTCCACCAGCTTTCCAACGGGCCCAAAATCCGAGCGGAACAGTACGCCGACAACTCCATCCACTGCACTGACAACGGCGCTCTTGTCCTCCTTATCGATATTAAAATACACGCCAGGGCGTATATGGGTTTCCCCGATTGTAAACATTCCTGCCATCTAACCTACCTCCTGTTCCATATAATCACAAACCAGTTTCCGCGCCTCTTCCTGCGTTGCATCCTTTTTCCCTGCAAGACGCAGGGCCGCGGCCATGCATTCCCTCCTCACGCCAAAGAGGCCGGCATTCTCCACCAGCTCCTGCACCGTATAGGATGCGCCCGCTGTCTTCTTTGCTGTTACCATTCCTTTTTCCTCCTTTCTTGTCTTGGCGCCCTCCCGCGCCTGAACCGCAACTCCCGCAATCCTATGCGGTTCTGCCCGGTACCGCAGCACTCCATAATGGCCAGTCACATACAACTGCCCAGCACTGAGATAATCCGCCTTATGATCCACCTTCAACTGCTTTATGAACATGGGGGACCCATCCATCAGCGTTACTTCCCCCGATATTCCCAACCCGTTTGCCACTGCCGTGACCATCTTCTTCCGGACAACCGAATCCGGGCATAAAAGATGGATTGCAAGTTTGCAGGCCATCCATACCACCGCATTCGTCTCCCGATCCAGTTCCAACGTTTCCGAGCGGCAGTAGAATAGCGGACGGCCTGGCAGCGTTTCGGTAACGCTGTCAAAGCTGTCAAGCCCAATCACAGGGGCTTCCGGATACATTTCCTTCAGATACCGGTTCATAGCTGGCACTGGATCCGGATCCGTCGTTTCCTGGGATCCATATTCCAGGATGTCAAACCGTATCTTGCTGCCCAGGATTAAACCGCTTCCTTCCGGGAGGGAAAGGGCATCTGTCCGCGCCCAGGCAAAGGCATATAGTGCGCCGTCTGACGGCTTGAGAAGGACATCCCGCAGGCATTCCTTGATCTGTGCTTCGATCTGTTTCGGCGCCACTGCCGCCGCGTTCTGGTACAGCAGGTTTACCGACAAGGTACCGGCGCTCTTACGCTCTTCATCTGCCTGAAGATCAACATTGTAGACAATCTGCGGGTACTGCATCTGATCCTTCCATCCATCCTGCCCATCATCCGGCGCCTCTGGGCTGAAAATCGCAGGAAGTCCATTGTACTTGGCCAGCTTTCGGGCCAGTTCTTCATCTCCCGCAAGCCTCTCATATATCAGTTCTTCCAGATTCATCCGTTCCTCCATCCCCGCAAGATGGAGGGTTTTCCCCCATAGAGTTCTCACCCTCTGGTGGAATCCCTTCTTCCGGGTTGTGCGTGTAAACCTCCGTCAAATCATGCGTCCATCTGATTTCCCATTCCCCCGCTGCGGCTTCCCCCACAGGGATAAAGAAATAGTTCGTTATGTTCCCAATGCCCGGATGATACTGTATCGTAAGCTGTCGTTGCGTTACAGCCGTCACGAAACCAGCTCTTCCTTCCCTCCAGGTCTTATGCCGGCCATACAGCAGACATCCCGCGCACACCTGGGACAGGTCATATATTTGCTCTTGTTTCTCCGTCAACAATGGCATCCCTGCCACCTCCTTTCCACAAGTCTGGCTGTATATGCTTGATTTCAGACGCAGCCTTTTCAATGATCGCTTCCATAAAAGGCTTGGAGGCCATCCTTTTTCCGTGTTCCAGATAATAGGAACATTCTCCTGGCTTTCCAGCGTCGCAACAATCTCCATTCTGTCGTTTGCCGCCGCCCTATTGCTCTTTGCCTGTCCATTCCAATGCAAACGCAGTCAGGGAACATTCCCTCTCATCCGTCGTTTTGGGGATTGAAAAAGAGACGACTGTGGGGCCGTCCCTTAAAACTTTTACAACATAAATTCCTCCTTTAAAAAGGAACACCCAACCGCACCGGCAGCCAGGCGCCCCTTATATGTGGGGAGGTCGTGATAGAGAATGGAACTCTTTCACTTCTCGCAGTTTATACTATACCACTTGAAAAACGAACATGGCGAACAAAGCGAACAAACTTTATGTATTCCTGTAAAATCTTTCAAATTCCATCCTCGCACTATCCGCAGTTACCCGTCTTCCCAACTTAATCGCCACTTCTTCCCACGTCATACCCTGGAAAATCTTGAAACGGATGATCCGCTGCATCCTCATCGGGATCGACAGCATCCATTCCTCCACCTGGTACTTAACCTGCTCCGCACGGGCCCTTCGTTCCTCCAGTAGCTTTTCCTCCATCCTCAGCCGACTGTCCTCAGCATATGTGAGCGCCGTACCCTCGACACAAAAGTGCTGTTCCTGGTATGGAAAAACTGGGTTACTGCCCTTCACATGAGTCTGGACCACCGTCTGCTTCTTCCTGCGCAGCTTCCGGATGTCCTCTTCCGTCTCCCGGATTAGTTCGCAGGCGTCTATATACTCCTGCAGGATTGTCTTGTCCATCAGCGCCTCCTTCCATCAGTCAACTAACCTGTCCTCATATTGCATCTTCAGCCACGCTGCCAGCGCCAGCAGGTATGCCGCTGCGATAATGCAGCAGATAATAATCAACATTGGCTCTTTCTCATTTTTCATCTTCTGTGTTCTTCCTCTTGTAAAAATTCTGTACCGCCGCATAGATGCCACGGAACAGCTCTTCCTGGTCTGCGCTGTATTCCCGGTACTTTTTCATCAGCTTTTCTCCGTTGTCTAAAAACTTTCCCCATTGCCTTTCCCCCAAGCTCCCATATCCCGTTCCTTCCATCAGGATCCATATATCATTAAATATCTCTAAAAAGGCTTTCCTACCGTCCATTTCTCCCCCCTGTTACACCTTTGCATATAACGTTACACACCCGGTTACACCAAAAAACCTGTGTTTATGCGGCGGTTACACCGTTACACCTTTTTTCATTTCCCTTATAGGGATGAAAAATTTATATAGTCTTTTGATTGATTCTATTTTTCTTCTATAGCTTCCTTTTCCCCGTGTAACTGGTGTAACGGTGTAACCCGCACCATTTTCCCAGTATTTATGCGCCTTTCCGGGTTTTCTCCTGGTGTAACCCGCCCGCCTGGCCTGGGTAACCTTCCGACGCTGGGCCTGGCTAAAAAGGCAGCTTATCCGTCTGCGTAACCTCGTCAAATCCCCCATCCCCCTCTGGCATCTTCAGCCACAGGCACCGGATGGCCTTCCCATAAAATTTCTTGTTCTTGAAATTCTTCCCGCCCTGCGTCTGGATCAGCTCATTCCTCGCCGCCCAGCTTAAAAAGGATTTCCCCGAAAATCCTCCTCTCTCGCAGATCCGCGTGAAGGCATTGTTTAGAATGACTGCATACCCTTCTTCCATGCAACCCCATACTTCTCCACGGTACTCTCCTGTATAGCTATCCGGCCTGAATTTATTGATGTTGATTTCCACCTCGCTCACAATAAACTCATACGCCCTTTCATTTTCTGAGAGCTCTTCCTTGTCCATCAGGACTCCCTTTGCTTCCTCCAGCGGGATATACTGCCCATCCCTGAAAAGATGGTCTGTTGCGACCTGATCCGCTGTCAGAATCACTGACAGGGAGATGCTCTGCTTCTCCATCTTCCCATCATCGCGCAGCTTTTCCTGGAATCCTGCCTGGATCTCCCGTATGGCATCCCTCCCCAGATCCTTGACTGCAGCTATGAAATCCCTGCCTGCGAAGCCATAGTGTTGTTTCAGGAGATCTGCCGTACGCTGCGGGTCCCTGTAGACCCTTTCCCCGCATTCCAGCTCCAGAATACGGTTCATGGCCCCACCCTGGGTGACGTACGACGTCAACGGATGCTCCCCGTTTGTCAGGATAGCGTTCTGCCACCGGTTCTCACGGTTCATTCCCAGTTCCTTGTTAGACCTGCTCTTTCCCTTTCCGGAACACAGGTCATAGACCATTCCCTCAAAATTCTCACGGATTTTCTGGGACGCCTTACTGGTATCATCCAGTATCACTGGCAAATGGTTCAGTACGTCCGCCCTGGCCTCTAAGGACACATCCGTCGTTTTAAAATCGCCTATATAGCTGCTTTCGTCCGGATTTGCCCAGACCGAACAGGCCAGCATCAGACTTACCGTCTTTCCTCCTTCGGTTTCCCCCCACAAGTCTACGATAAACGGAAGCCCGCCAACGAGATACAAAAGGATGCTGGCGAAGGATGCAGCCAGCGCAAACTTGATCTCGATCCGTCCCGTGGCGCGCAAGGCTTTCACGTGCCGATACCATGTTTCCCTGTCTCCCTCCTCCCGGATGCTCTCAAATACCTGCCGGAACCGGCTGTCCCCGTCAAAGACGAGTTCCCTGTCATAGGGGAGGAAGCCTCCCCGGATCCAGCCCAGCTTAGAACTGGAATGCTGCACCGGGATGGACGATCCGTTCATATTCTCCACATCGGAAAGGTATCTCACCAGCAAGCGGGCATTCTCGCTTGTAACGGCGATTCCGCGCCCCGACAACGCCACGATCTTATTGGCGGAGGTGATCAGGGTTTTGGGCACAATGATCTCTTCCCAGGCGCCGTTGCGCTTGTATGCGATCTTGATCTGCTCCTCCCCTGTTTCCAGATTCTTTAGACGTTCTATGGGAAGGATCGGGTGGTAGCACGCCACCACGTCCAAGGTTCCTGTGTTCTGGACATAGATCCCATCCTCCCGGGCAATCCAGGAGCCGCAGAACATGCTTTCATAGGGGCCGTCGAAGTTGGTCCAGTTATCCAGAGAATGGGCAACGCGGTTCTTTTCAGACAGCTTGATCCGGCGTTCCATCCGCTTGTATGCTGCCACCATTTGGGCAAACTTCTTTTTCACACCCAATGCCGCGGCACGCTCCTCCAGGGTTAACAGCATCCTTGCCTTATGTATTTCATCTTCGTCCGAAAACACTTCTTCCAGGACCTCGTCCGATAACACATCCTCCGCAGTCATGGCGTTTATTTCCTTCAATCCTCCTCACCTCCTCCCGGCTTTGCATACTCCATTGAGGTATTCCAGCCTATACACGGCCTTCTGCCAGGCGTTATATGCTTCGCACCAGGGCTCTGACAGCGGCGGGTACAGGCGGATGCACCACCATAAGCTAGACGTCTGGCGGATTAATTCCTGCTTCTTTTGCCCTTCCAGCAGTCGGCGTTTCCTCTCCGCCTCGTTTTCCATCCGCCTCCTATGCATACGCAGCTTCCTTGCAAAGGGCTGTTCTTCTTTCTGGGGGTATGTACCTCCCAGCAGCAGGAACGCTTCCCGGAACAAAACTCCCTCCATCCGCTCCACAAACGTAAAGATATCCCCGTTTTCCCCGCAAGCATAGCAATGGTAGTCCTTTTCATAGATCCTCATGGACGGTTCTCTGTCCCCCTTGTGGAATGGACAGGCAATAAACCCGGAACGGTTCGGCTCCGGCAGGCCATAACGCCGCAGGATGTCCCGCATGCCCGTATTCTCCTTGATCTCTTCCCTTGTCATAGTCCGCCTCCGGACAAGATCTCTATGATCCGTTTCCCCGTCTGTTTCTTGTCGCAGAAGGCATAGCGGATCCCGTATTTTCTTTCCTGTGTTTTCATCACCTGGTACAGTACTTCCCCCTGTATGGATTTCCCACCCCGCGGGTTTACCCACCAGATCACATCTTCCAGGCGGCAGATCCCTTTCCCGTGTTCCACCAGGACCACCACCTGGATTTCGTTCTCCTGGGCACGCAGAAGCTCCCGACGGAACCTTTCATGCCCCTGGCATACGTTGCTGCATACCTCCAACAGGCTTTGCTTGCGGTCTATAATCAGACGGGGGTTATCATAGTTCATGTAATCCCCCACCATCAGCTTGGAGACCGGATGCTTCACGCCCTGGCGGTCGAATTCTTCCAAGATTTTCTTTATTGCCCGGTCTTTCTCCCGGCTGTCTACTTGTATCACCATCGTTATCCACCTAATTAAATGGGAGCTCCTCGTCAAAACCATCCGGGATGTCCATAAAATCCCCGTCCGCTGCCGCCTCTTCCTGCTTCTGGCTCCCCGCGTCTGCCGTATCTGTCTTACTCCCGACGAATTCCACGCGTTCCGCCACCACGTCGGTCGTATAGACCTTTACACCGTCCTTATTGGTATAGCTGCCGGTCTGTATCCTCCCCATGGCCCCAATCTGTTTTCCCTTGTAAAAGTACTTTTCGATGAACTCCGCCGTCTTCCCGAAGGCCACACAGGAGATGAAGTCCGCATTCTGGCCTTCCTCCCGCTTATACGCCCTGTCCACCGCCAGGGTAAACCTGGCGATGGATGTCCCGCTGTCCGTATATCTGATATCCGGGTCCCTCGTAAACCTTCCCACAAGCTGTACGCTGTTCATGCCGCCCCTCCTTTCCTGTCCGGTGTCGCCTTGAATTTCTTCATACAGGCTTTATACTGCTCCACGGTCATTTCGGCCATTTCCTTCAGCTGAAAGGTGCCCAGGATCAGTTTTTCATCCTTTCCGGTCCGTTTCAGTTCTGCCTGGATGCTGGCTAGCATCGGTTCTGTCACCAGCAGAGCGCAGCGCTTCTCTTCCCCGGCAGACGGCCCCTTCGGGTTCTGGCCGTTGGCATCCGCTTTGCTTCCCGCCTCCTGCTTGCTTCCATTCTTCTGCTGCGGTTTCCCGGCCTGCTGCCGGATCACCGCCTGTATTTCTCCCACCCCTTCAGTCCTCCTTGTGTTCTCTCAGCTCAAACCCCAGATAATGGGCCACCTTTTCCCTGGATATCGAAAAGCGTTCCCCTTGGGTATGTTCCATCAGAAGCGCCATCCTGCCCTTTAAATCAACCAGATGCTCATACTCGGATAGGGGAACCGGGACCGTTGCCTCCGCTGCGTTTGTCCGGTTTCTTTCCGGAAGACCTTCCTCCTTCTTTCCCCTTGGCTTGTCCCTTCTGAGTGCTGTTTTCCCATGCGCAAGGTTTTCCATAACATCAAATACGACTTTCAGGCACATGTCCCTTGCCCTGCATCCAGTGAGGTCAGTTTCCCGCATAAGTTCCGTAAGGATTTCTTCTGCCGCAACAAATAGGCCCACCGGGCTTCCCTGCATGTGCAGCGTCCCTTCCAGTTCCCCTGCTTTCCTTTGGTATGTCACGGTGGTCTGATGGCCAAGGCCTATTGACCGGGCAAGCTTCTCCGTCATTTCTTCTTGGGACATCCGGCAGGAGCCTTGTGTTAAAAGGTTTATTTTTATCATGTTTACAAATCTCCTCTTCTCCCTTACAATAAGGGTGTAGTTTGTTTGCGGCGCTGTGACTTTGCAGGTTCAGTGCTGCATTTCCCGTCTGTAGGCTACGATCCAGCCGTCCTTGATGGTAATCCGCCATCCCAGCCGGTACCAGTAGATATGTTCTTGAAGGGATATTTCATTCCATCTCTTGGGCTTGTCCTGATTCATTTGGTGTACCTCCCGTATTTCTCAAGGACGGTTTCCGAATAGCCATCCTCACATCCCTTCCTTCGTTGCAAAGAGATAATCAAACTTGCTTTTGAAAATGTTGCACAACATTTTAATTTCAAATGTAGTAAATTTTCCAGTTTTTTTCTTATTTTCATAAGAGGCTCTGGAAATTCCCAATTTTGTTGCTACATCTGTGTTTGTGTAGCCATTTCTGGCCTGCTCTGCTTCCAGGTTCTTAAACACTCCCTTTCCTCCTTTCATTTGTTTGCATTTTGCAAATCTTAATTATACTATAATTGCATTTAGCAAATTTGTCAACACGTTTATTTACATTTTGTAAACTTTTCAATTGACATGATTGCATTTAACTCATATAATCAAAAGTAAGGAGGAACTACACATGGGAGAAAAATTCAATGAAAATTTAAGGGCCGCCAGAGAACGAAAGGGATTATCGCAAAAAGAACTCGCTGAAAATATTGGCGTTGCAAAGTCAACCTATTCTCTATATGAAAGCGGGAACCGTGAACCAAACGTTCAAACGATAAAGAAAATAGCAGATCTCCTAAATGTTTCTGCCGACGAACTGCTTGGTTTGGAGGATGACCCTCACACTATCGCCGCCCATTTCGATGGAGACGAATATACAGAAGAAGAGCTCGACGAAATTCGTAACTTCGCCGCATTTGTAAAGAGCCGGAGGAAGTAAAGTCCGTTTTATTGGACATAACATATGCTAAACTTCCTATTGCAGGAGGTAGACTTATGAATAATCTTGAAAAACTTGAGGATTTGGCTGATCAGGAGGGTGTCGAAGTTATTCCCTACTCTTTTGATAGTTCTAACATCAAAGGCCTGTATTGCGATAATGCCATTGCTCTCAGTACATCTATAGAGACATCAACCGAAAAAGCCTGTGTTCTTGCAGAGGAGCTCGGGCATCACGAAACCACTTCTGGAGACATCATCGACCAGTCTAATGCGGCTAACCGGAAGCAGGAGGCACGCGCCCGTTTTTGGGCATACACTCGGCTTATCAGCCTGCTAGATATCGTCAAGACCTATAAAAGCGGCTGCCATACGCTCTATGATATGGCAGAACACTTGGATGTCACCGAAGAATTCCTGTGGGACGCTCTGCAGCGATATAGAAGCAAGTACGGAACCCATACCACGATCGATAACTATACCATATATTTTGAACCATCCTTGTGCGTATATGATAATCTCTCAGAAAAGGGAAGCAAATAACCTTGTCCACTGCAAAAGAAAGAGGTGATCCATCATGATCGCTTTCAAGGATGATATTTTATTCAAGCGAAGGCAAAATAATGTAAACCTCTTTGAAGTCTCTTCGCTTCTCGTCTCAGGCGAACAGGTCATCAGCACGTACATAACGATTCAGGGGGGATGTAGTCTTTACAGATAGACGTATCATCTTCTGTGAACGTCCAGGGAGTGACTGGGAAAAGAAGGATTTTACTTCCCTATTCCAAGATTTAAGTGTTTTCCGTAGGGACTTCCGGCGTGTTAGATATGGACTCTGAACTCGATCTGTTCTTTGCAGGTCCGGGAAAGGTAAGGTTCGAATTCACTGGCCAGAGTAATATCCAGCAGATAGGGCAATTAATCAGCAATTATGTCCTAAGGTAGACAGGCCGCCCAATATAGCAATAGAATTATAAAACAAAACCGCCCCGATGTTACCGACATCGGGGCAAATCATACGCTAGAATCGCAGGAGGAAATGTAATGAAGTCCTAACCTCTGTCTATTGCAGATATAACCACAAAAGATGCTGTTATCATAATCCTATTTTGATGTCATGCAACACAAAATACAACAAAAAAACCCAGTAAAAACTGGGTTTTTTACATCGGAGTGACAAGACTTGAACTTGCGGCCTCTACTTCCCTAAAGTAGCGCTCT
>CANSTU010000064.1 GCA_947650005.1 uncultured Lachnospiraceae bacterium | reverse complement strand
CGGGGCTCAAAGCCGAGTCCTTATCCGAATTGTCTTCTCTCGCCCCCTTTATCGGTAGAGATGCTCTGGATCGTATGGCTCAAGGTCTCAAAGCCGAATCCTTATCCGAATTATCCATGATCGCTCCTTTTATGAGCACAGAAACGCTGGATCGTCTGTTGCAGTAAAGCCAAAAAGTACAGGGCGGCCTGCTTCCCGGCCGCCCTGTACTTCATTTGTCTTGATTTTTAACGTTCCTATTCTTCTCCGATGCGAATGCGCTTAAAGTTCTTTTTTCCTCTCTTCAGCACTTTCCCTTCCCCCTGGAAATCCTCTCCGGCGAATACCGCACGGAAATCGGTCACTTTCTCACCATCCATGGATACGCCGCCCTGCTCCACCGCGCGGCGGCCCTCGGAACGGGATTTCACCAGGCCGGATTTCACCAACAGCTCCAGGATATCGATGTTCCCATCCGTCAAATCCGACTCAGTCAGCCGGGTGGTTGGCATCTCGGCTGCATTTCCTCCCGTAAACAGCGCCCGAGCGCTTTCCTGCGCCCTTGACGCCTCTTCCTCGTTATGCACCAGCTTCGTTAACTCAAACGCCAGGATTTCTTTAGCTTCGTTTAACCGGCTGCCTTCCCACCGATCCATCTCGTCGATCTGTTCCAAAGGAAGGAAAGTGAGCATACGCAGGCATTTTTGCACATCCGCGTCGGTCACATTCCTCCAGTACTGGTAAAACTCGAAAGGCGACGTTTTATTGGGATCCAGCCAAACCGCTCCCTTTTGGGTTTTCCCCATCTTCTTGCCCTCCGAATTCAGAAGCAGGGTAATGGTCATGGCATAGGCATCCTTTCCCAGCTTCTTACGGATCAATTCCGTACCGCCCAGCATATTGCTCCATTGATCATCGCCGCCGAACTGCATGTTGCAGCCGTATTTCTGGTACAGCATCAGGAAATCATAGCTTTGCATGATCATATAGTTGAACTCCAGGAAGCTTAGGCCCTTCTCCATGCGCTGTTTATAGCATTCCGCCCGCAACATATTATTCACGGAAAAACAGGCCCCCACATCCCTCAGCAGTTCCACATAATTCAGATCCAAAAGCCAGTCCGCATTGTTTGCAAGAATAGCCTTTCCGTCGGAGAAATCAATGAATTTATTCATTTGTTTTCGAAAGCACTCGCAGTTACTGTCGATCGTCTCCCTGGTCATCATGGTACGCATATCCGTCCTGCCGGTAGGATCCCCAATCATCCCGGTTCCCCCGCCAAGCAGAGCGATGGGCTTATTTCCTGCCATCTGCAGACGCTTCATCAGGCACAGCGCCATGAAATGGCCCACATGAAGGCTGTCAGCCGTGGGATCAAATCCAATATAAAAGGTCGCCTTTCCGGCGTTCACCAGTTCCCGAATCTCCTCTTCGTCCGTGAGCTGGGCCAGAAGGCCGCGCGCTCCAAGTTCCTCAAATACCTGCATTTTTCCTCATTTCTGCACCGCTTTCTTTCCTATTCCCGGTCTGTGAATGCGGCGCGGACACAAACCCGGGCAATGCAGTGTTTCGGTAAACAAAAAAGCCCTTCTCTCCGGTTTCCCGGAAAAAAGGACGAGCATAAAACCCGTGTTACCACCTTTCTTCGCAGCCGGCTCACACCGTCTGCCTCATCAAGTACGGCCCCGTTCCCACGGCTGCAGTCCTGAAGCGTGTATGCAAAATTCTATCCTGAATCTGCGAATCACGCTCTAAGGGATCGAAGCGATACTCCTGCAGGATAACGGCTGCGCCCGTTGCAGCCTACTTCCTTCCGGTTTCGGTGCAAAACTCCGGGATGTATTCTGGAACGCTTCCCCTGCGCCTCTCATCGGCCGGCCGCTTTCTGTAGGATCCCCGTTTCCATACTTCTTCCCATCACAGTTGTTAGAAAATGATTCATTTGCCACAAACTATTGTTACTGTAGCATATACGCAGCGGGCTGTCAATCGTTCTGTTCACAAAAAATGAAAACCTTGCCCATCAAAACATGATATCTCATCTTGGGAATGCTGCTAATCTCTGAGAATCATCTTCTCTATCTTTCGGCATGAAAATGGGGTTGGAATGGTAAAAGCCCTTCTTCAAATGCTTCCTTATATCACAACCAGGGAGGCCAAGAAAATCGTTCTCTCAGCCTCCCACCATATTCAACATATGGACTAAAATCGTCTGCCTATGTACAACATGTTACTCCTTTTTGAAAAGGAAACCCTTTGCGAAAACCATCCCGCCTTGCCTTCGCCTATTTCCTTTGCAGGAAATCAGGGATATTCAATGTCTTCTCTTCCACATTGCTCCTCAGATTGCCCGGCTTTTGGATTCCCGTCAGATTGGGGGCCGGAGCCATCTGGGGCCTTTGCTGCTGCTGAGGCATCACAGGCTGCTGATTCTGCATCGGATTGGGATTGTATGGCCTGGGACCTCCTGCAGGCGGCATCTGGCGCATCCCTCCCATGGACGGCTTCACGCTGAATGCAGGACCGAATCTGTTCTGGGGCCTGTCCTCAATGCCTGTGGCAATCACCGTGATCTGACAGGTATCCGGCGTAGTATCATCATACTTGGCGCCAAAGATGATATTCACGTCCTCTCCCGTCAGCTGCTGCACATAACTCGCCGCATCATCCGCATCGTACATAGAAATATCGCCGCTGATGTTGATAATCACATCTGTGGCGCCGGTAATCTTCGTTTCAAGCAGCGGGCTTTCCACTGCCATCTTGACCGCTTCACTGGCCTTGTCGTCTCCCTTGCCCTGTCCGATACCGATATGGGCGATTCCCTTGTCCTTCATAACCGTCTGCACATCAGCAAAATCCAGATTGATGACCGCAGGCGTGTTGATCAGATCGGTAATTCCCTGAACAGCCTGCTGGAGGACTTCATCCGCTTTCTTCAGCGCCTCCGGCATAGTAGTTCTGCGATCTACGATTTCCAGAAGTTTGTCATTCGGAATAACAATCAGAGTGTCAACGCTGGTCTTCAGCCTGTCGATCCCGCTCATGGCATTGGTCATGCGGGTTCTGGCCTCAAAACGGAAGGGTTTTGTCACCACGCCCACCGTCAAAATACCCATGCTTTTCGCGATTCCGGCAATTACGGGCGCCGCTCCGGTTCCCGTCCCGCCTCCCATGCCGCAGGTTACGAACACCATATCCGCTCCCGTAAGGGCATTGGTAATCTCATCCGTGCTCTCTTCCGCCGCCTTTTGCCCAACCTCGGGTTTTGCCCCGGCGCCCAATCCCTTGGTCAGCTTCTCTCCAATCTGAAGCAGCTTGGAAGCTTTACACAGCTGAAGGGCCTGCTTGTCCGTATTCACACCGATGAACTCCACTCCATCGATTCTTTCATCTATCATTCTATTAACAGCATTATTACCGGCCCCGCCAACCCCGATGACTATGATTCTGGCGGAGAACTCAGCATCGTTTGTCTTAATCTCAAGCAAGGGTAGTTCCTCCTTTTTGATTTCCGTCTCAACTTCACAATTTCTATCATATAATTATTTTGCCAGGAACGCAATAGCTTTTTTCATTTTCTTACCGATTTTCCCGGACAAACCGCTTCCTGAGCAAACGGCTTGTCCGCTACGGATGATCCTGCTCAAAGGACACATTGTCCCCGCTTCCTTTATAGCTCTCCAGTCGGAAGACTCCCTTTTTCCCTTCCGCAGCCGGAAGGATCTGCTGGAGTCTGCCCACCTTTTCCTCGATGTTATCCTCCCCTCCCAGCCTGGCCCTCACGTCTCCGAAATACAGCGTCATTTCAGACGATCTGTCAAAGTAAATCTTGTCCGCGCTGATGCCGTATTTGGACAGGATCTGCGTCATTGACAATATTTTTTTAAAAATTTCCTGATTTTCCACAGGTAAAGGCTCATACAATATAACCTGATCAAAGGAAATCCCTGTGATTTCCGGAATCCCGTCCGTCTTCATTTCGGAAGCTTCCACAATGATGCCGTCCCTATCGAAATACATGTACCGATCCAAATATTCCACATAACCGGCCACGGACTTCTCATATACAATGATCCGGACGGTATCCGGAGAAAGCACTTTTACATCCATCTTTTCAATGAAAGGAATGCCCTGGATCCCTTTGTTCTTATATTTCAAAGAAAGAAAGAGCGAATTGTCCCCAAAACGTTCCGAAGTCACGAGCGCAATGATCTCCTCACTGGTGTAATGGATATTGCCCTCCACGTAGACTGTCTCCACATGGTAATGGTCCAGAATATACGTCACTGCGGATGCGGCCACAGCCAGGACTGCTATGGCCGCCGCGGCCAAGATCCATTTTCCCTTCCCCTCCAGGGATTCCAGGATGTGCGGACGCGTTTTCTTCTTTTTCTTTCCTGCATTTCCGTCCAGCACACGCAGCCTGCTTCCTGTGGAGGTGACCACGCTCCTGCCCTTTTTCTTTCCATTGACCGGTTTTCTGTCCATGTATGTACTCATTCTTGTTCCCATCTGCATGCAAGGCACGCATTTCAATCCCCTCTACCTGCATTCCGCGCCCAATAGCCGCATATCACGGCAGATATCCTCATATCCACGGTCGATATAGTGCCTGTTTTGAACCACCGTCTCCCCCTGAGCGCACAGTCCGGCCGCCACCAGGGCAGCGCCGCCACGCAGCTCCTGGGCGCAGACCCTGGCTCCCGTCAGCTTCTTTCTGCCGGGGATATATGCGGCATTTCCCCTCACCTGGATTTCTGCCCCCATACGGTTGAGTTCTTCCACAACGCGAAACCTTCCATTGAAAATGGTTTCCCGAAGGATGCTTTCTCCCCTTGCCGCCGACAGGGCCACCAAAAGGGGAGACTGTAGATCTGTGGGAAAACCGGGATAGCTTCCGGTTTCCACCATACCAGGAGAAATCAGTTCCCCCGTTCGCTCTACCCAAAGCCCCTTGTCCGTATCCCTCAGTTTCGCTCCCATACACAGGGCGATTTCCCTCAAGGCGCCATTTTCTCCCCTGGGATGCCTCTCCAGAAAGATCTTTCCTCCTGCCGCCAAACAGGCGCATAGGTAAGTGCCTGCAACGATGCGGTCGGCGGGAATTTCAAAACAGCAAGGATGAAGCGTCCTGCCCCCTTCTATAATCAGAAGATTTCCATTCTCCACCTTTCTGATTTCAGCTCCAGCCGCCTGTAAAAAGGCACAGAGCCATTTGATTTCCGGTTCCTCGGCCGCATTTTTCAGGCAGGTGACCCCTTTCGCAGCCACCGCTGCCATCACCACATTTTCCGTGGCTCCCACACTGGGAAAATCCAGGGTGATCGTTGTCCCGCACAGCCCGCAGGAACAGGCCCGAAGGCCGACCCCGTCATCCTCGCAGCAAACGCCCAGCCTGCGCAGGGCTTTCAAATGGATGTCAATGGGGCGATCCCCGATCACGCAGCCGCCGGGATGGTTCAGCTCTACCTCTCCCAGCCTTCCCAGGATGGGACCCATGAGCATCACGGACGAACGCATCCTTGTCACATATTCCATCGGAAGCTGTCCTGTATTCAGACTGGAAGCATCGATTTCCAGATCTTTCCCCCTCCAGCAAACCTGACATCCGATATGGGTGAGGATCCTGCACATATATTCCACATCCGCTATCCGGGGACAGTTCTTCAGTACACTCACTCCCGGAACCAACAAGGCCGCCGCCATGATAGGCAGCGCCGCATTCTTGGATCCCTGGATCGTCACTTCGCCGTATAAGGGCGTTTTTCCGCCAATATAAACAGACTCCAAATGTCCACCTTCCCGGAAATTCATCTAATCAGAGATGTTTTATCTTATGCGGAAGGCTGGATCGTGTGCTTATGGTTCTGTCCATCCCCTGCCGGTGAAGCCGGTTCGGGAGGCGGACAGGGACTGCCTGCGGACGCCCGTTTCCAAACGGCTTCATTCTCCCGGCTATGTGCCGAGTTTAATCCCCTTTGCCACGCTGAGCACCAGACCGATTTCGATGAGCAGAAACATGACCGAAGATCCGCCGTAACTGATGAACGGAAGGGAGATTCCCGTATTGGGAATGGTGTTGGTGACGACGGCTATGTTCAGAATAACCTGGATGGCTATGTGTCCCATGACCCCCACCACTAAGAGGGCGCCGAAAAGGTCGGGGGCATTGTTGGCTATGACCATGAAGCGCCAGATGAGCAGGATAAATAAAAGGATGACCGCAATCCCGCCGAAAAGGCCCAGCTCTTCGCAAATAATGGAAAAGATCATATCGTTCTGTGCTTCCGGAAGAAATCCGAGCTTCTGCATGCTCTGCCCTAACCCTTTGCCGAATATGCCGCCGGAGCCGATGGCGTAAAGGGCCTGAAGCGTTTGGAATCCGGTTCCCGAGGCGTATTCCTCCGGATTCAGCCACGCGAGAATGCGGTCCCCTCGGAAACTCAGTTCCGAATCCTTCATCTGGACGATGGCAAATACGATCAGCGCCGCTCCCGCCATCCCTGCCAGAGCCATCAGGACAAATTTCTTGTAATCCGGGCTGGCCACGAAGAGCATCAGGAAAGCGATCCCGAAAATGATAATGGCGGAGCTCATGTTGTTGGTAATTTTCCACACCATCAGACAGATGGGCATGGGGACGGCCAGCACCACGGTAAAGCCCTTCAGGCTGCGGATGCCCTTGCCCATTTTACAGATAAAGCTGGCAAGGAAGAGGATCATGCACAGTTTGGCAACCTCCGCAGGCTGTACGCTCATACCCAGGTTCAGCCATCTCCTGGCTCCGTTGGCTTCGATCCCCAACGGCGTCAAGACTAGGGGAATCATGATCGCCGATACCACATATCCTAAAACGGCAAAACGTTCCCAAAAATGATACGGAATATTGGACACCAGAACCATGGCCGCCAAGCCTATCACTGTGGCCATGGCCTGATGCTTCAGGTAGTAGGCCTCGTCATAGTTCAGGCTGGCCGTCATCGCCGCTTCATAGGAACTGGTGGAATAGACCATAATCAAGCCGAAACCCAGCAGGAACAGGACAATAAATAAAAGCGTATAATCAAAAAATCTATCAGGCTGTTTTTTGTTTCTCCCGGCCGCCACGCAATCACTCCTTCAGGCTGTTCACATATTCTTTGAAAATATTTCCCCTCGCCTCATAGTTGGGGAACATTCCCCAACTGGCACAGGCGGGCGATAATAGAACGGCATCCCCGGGAACCGCGTTTTTCACACACAGCTCCATACATTCCTCAAAGGTATCCGCCAGAATTACCTGCTCCAGCCCATGGTTTTTGGCACATTCGGCTATTTTTTCCTTTGTCTGCCCGATCAGCACCAGAAGCTTTACCCTTCCGCCAAAGGATTCAATCCATTCATCGTAAGAGCTCCCCTTGTCGTATCCGCCTCCGATCAGTATCGTTGGGCGGTCCATGGCCCGGATCCCCCGGATGGCCGCATCGGGATTGGTCCCCTTGGAATCGTTGTAGTATACCACCCCATTCTTCGTCGCCACATATTCGATCCGATGCTCCACGGCTTTGAAGCGCCTCACCGTTTCTAAGATCTCTTCCATAGGCACGCCCAAGGCCGAAGAAACAGCGATCGCAGCCATGATATTCTCCGCATTGTGGATGCCGGGAAGGAGCGTTTCATGCATGTTTAAAAGACGTTTCTGCATGCCCGCTCCCCTGTACCAGATCTCATCCTCTTCCAGGTAATAACCCTCCTCCGGCTTCTCCCCGGAAGAAAACCAGACGGTCCGGGCTGGACACCGCTTTCCAAAAGCTCTGGTGTAGGGATCCATATAGTTCAGAACGCACATATCTTCCTTTGTCTGGTTCTTGGCGATCGACTCCTTCACCGCCACATAATTATCCATGGTATGATGCCTGTTTAGATGATCCGGGGTGATATTCAGGATGGCCGAAACAGCTGGGTGGAATCTTCTTGCCGTCTCCAGCTGGAAGCTGCTCACCTCCGCTACAGTCACGCTCTCCGGCCGGGTTAAAAGCGCCTCATGGGTAATGGGATCCCCAATATTTCCCACCACGAAGACGGAGGCGTAGTGATCGGCCAGGATCTGCCCCACCAGCGCCGTGGTCGTGGTCTTGCCGTTGGTGCCCGTGATGGCCGCCAGGCGTCCCTGAAGGAAAGCATAGCCCAATTCCAGCTCCCCCCATACTGGGATTTTCTTCTCAACAAACCCTTCCACAAAAGGCGTTTCCACCGGGACCCCTGGGCTCATGACCACCAGGGAAAATTCCTCCCGTCTTCCTTTCGGGAAATTCCCCGTTAGAATTTCCGGCCTGCATCCCTCCGGCAGACGGCCTATTACCGCATCCCGGTCCACCTTTTCATTTTCATCATACATAACGGGAACCGCTTTCACTTCATGAAGCAGCGTTGCGGCGGCGATACCGCTCTTGCCCGTTCCCACCACCAAGACCTTTTTTCCTTCCATCTCCATCTTTCCTCTCGTTCTACCACCGGACGTCTCGCAGTCTTCCTCCAATCCAGCGAAACCCATTCCGCCGGTCTCCGGAATGCGCATCCGGCGCAGGTTGTGCGCTCATAGAATCTGCACATCCGACACAGACGCCTGTGTGAATGAGCGCCGTTTTTCAGGACCGGGTTTATCCGCACTCGCTTCCATCCGTATAAAAATGGTTCCCAAGCCGGTCGCCCACAGTTCATATGCCAAGAAGCGCCAGCAGGCACAAAAGCGCAGTAAAAATCGAAAATGCAGCGACGATCCGCGTTTCCGACCAGCCGCATAGTTCAAAATGATGATGCAGCGGCGCCATACGAAACAGCCGTCTTCCTCCCGTCAGCCGGAAAAAGGCCACCTGAGCGATCACGGAAAGCACCTCCACCAGATAAATGAAACCGATAATGGGGATGAAAAGCTGCATTCGCATCATATAGGCCGAAGCGGCCACGAATCCGCCCAGGGCCAGGGAACCGGTATCTCCCATAAAAACGCTGGCAGGATAAACGTTAAACAACAGAAATCCCAAAAGAGCCCCTGCCACCGCACAGGCCACCGGCTCGATGCGCACCCCGGTCCCGATGGCGGCGGCTGCCAAGAAGGTCGCCGTCATCACGGTCACGCTGGCGGCCAATCCGTCCAGTCCGTCTGTAAAATTGACTCCGTTCACCGTCCCCAGGATCACACAGAAGGCAAAGGGGATGTTCAGCCATCCGAGATCCAGCGTCTGTCCCGGCAGGAACGGGATCCTGCCCGCCAGGCCGATATCCGTCTCCTTCAACAGATAGTAGATGAAAAGACCGGTCACCACCAACTGGCCCGCCATCTTCTGCAGGGGGGCAAGGCCCATGGAGCGCCGCAGCACCACCTTGATATAATCGTCCAGAAAACCGATCAATCCAAAGCCCAGCGTCATTAACAGGACGGGCAGGATCTCCGGATAATCCTTTCTATAGAACAGGGAAGAGATTACCACCGCGGATAGGATCAGGATTCCTCCCATCGTCGGTGTACCGTTTTTCTTTAAATGGCTTCTGGGCCCTTCTTCCCTTACGGTCTGCCCAGCCTTGAGTCTCTTTAGAAAAGGGATGATCACCGGCCCCAAAAGCACGCTCACCAGGAACGAAGTTAATACCGGCAGATAAATGGATATGCTCATCTGATCTTTCCTCTTCCACTTTGACAGGGCTTTTGGGGAACCTGCGATCAGCCGGTCTGTCCGGATGCCTCCCGGACGGGACTTTCCCCATCCCTGCTATTATAATCCATCTCTTCCAGATAAGGAAGGATATTTTCAAAAAGCTGCCGCACCACCGGAGCGGACACCTGGCCGCCGTAATAGACCCCCTGTGGGTTGGTCACGATGGCCAGCGCCAATACCTTGGGATCGTCCGCAGGCGCAAATCCCAGAAAGGAGGCGATATATCGTCCCGTTCCTCTGGGTAAAGTCTGGCTGGTGGCGGTTTTCCCTCCCACCCGATAGCCTTCCACATAACCGTTTTTTCCTCCTCCGTTCTCCACCACCTGCTCCAACATGTAGCGCATCTTTTCGCAGGTTTCTTCCGATACGATTCCCTCCGTCACCGGATATTCAAATTCCCGGGTCACATTTCCTTCCTGATCTACGGTCTTGACCCCGAAATGGGGAGTGATGCGCTTTCCGCCGTTGATCAGGGAGGATACCGTGGTGGCCAGCTGGATTGGTGTCAACTGGAAGGACTGTCCAAAGGAAATGGTGGCCAGCTCCACCATACCGATATCCTCTTCCTTATGCATGATCGTACCCGCCTCTCCGGGCAGATCCACATTTGTCTTGGTCAGCAGGCCGAACTGTTTAAAATACTCATAGTAGGAATGGGCGCCCAGCCGCAGGCCGACCGTAACGAACACCGGATTACAGGAATTCATGGTGGCCTGAACGAAATCCTCCGCTCCATGTCCGGTGGTCTTATGGCATCGGATCCTGCGATCCTCCACCATGATAAAGCCGGGACAGCTGAAATGATCTTCCATAGATACCACTCCCGCTTCCAACCCAGCAGACGCCGTGATGATCTTGAATATGGAACCGGGTTCATAGGTATCGTTGATGCACCCGTTCCTCCACATTTGGTTCAGAAGATCCTGCTTTTCCTCCGCGGAAAGGCCCTCCGTAGCCGTGCCCTCCGGCAGGGTGTAAGGGTCGTTCAAATTATATTCCGGCACGCTGACCATGGCCAGAATCTCCCCATTGTCCGGCTTCATCACAAGAATGGACACGCTTTCCGCCTCCTTGGCCGCCATGACTTGGTTGGCAAGCTGGGTGGCGTACTGCTCAATGTTCACGTCCAGGCTGATGTATAGATCATCCCCATCCACGGGTTCCACCCGATCCTCCCCCTGTCTGGATACCTCCACCCCCCTGGCATCCGTCACAGTCAGGATTGTCCCCGGCTCTCCCTGCAGATATTCATCATACTTCACTTCCAGGCCCACAATTCCCTGGTTATCCCCACCGGTGAACCCCAGCACTTTAGAAGCCAGGCTGTCAAAAGGATAGTAGCGTTTGTAGTCCTCATCCACTTTCACGCCGTCTAAATGGTAGGCGCGGATTGCGTCCCCCACCGATTTTTCCACATTGCTCTTAATCTTTTCAATGGAGGTGTACTTCTCCACCCTCCTGCGGACATAATCCTCCTCCAGGCCCAGTTCCCTGGACAGCACCTCCACCACCAGGTCCGGATCAGTGATCTGATTATGGATGACGGAAATATTACACACCGTCCGATTATCCGCCAATACCGTTCCTGTGGCATCGATGATCCTTCCCCTTTTGGCCTTGATGCTCCTCTCCCTTTGATGCAGTTCGTCAGCGGCCTGAGAATAATATGCCGAACTGTAGACCATGAGATATAGAAGCCTCCCGGAGAGCCCCAGGAAAGCAAGAAGGCAGAGCAGGAAAGCTGTAAACGTTTTTTTCCGGTGAAAGGTTTTATGTTTCTCTTCCATTGGAAAACCTCATAAAGCGGTAATTATTAAAATTTATTACCCGGTTTATGAGGTTATTCGCAATTTGCCTTTCTTTTTCCTGATTGTACTAAAATGGGGAACTGTTATCTCCTTCCGTCGGCGTCTGCGGCAGGGATGGTTCCGGTAGTCCCAGTTCCACGCTCTCCACAGGCTCCCCCGTATCAGGATCCACCTTAGTTCCGTCCGGAAGCACGCCGTATCCCGTTTCCGGATCGATCACCATATCTTCCCTCGATATGCCGCCTTCCTGGTCCTGTTCTCCCTCCGGCTGACCGCCCTGCCCCGTTTCGCCGGCCTGGCCGTCTTGTCCATCCTGACCGCCTTCATCGCCCTGGCCATCTTCCTCAGCTGAACCGGCCTGGCCGCCTTCTGGGTTATCCTCTCCTTCCACGCCGTTTCCGCTCACGCTGTTACCGCTCACCTGGTTCATCAGCGCCTGCCTATAGGCGATTTGCTGTTCTTCTAGCTCTTTCTGTTCCTTCTCCGAAAGAGGTTCCGTCATGAAAATATCCAGATAGGGGAGAACCTCTGTGAGGATGTCGCGCACAATATAGGTCGCATATTTTGCGTCATCCTGTCTCGCCGCATTGGGACGGTCCACCACCACATAGATGGCAATCTGCGGATTGTCCGCTGGAGCATATCCCATGAAGGATACCACGTACTCTTTGTTTCCCCTGGGAACGGTTTCTGCCGTCCCTGTTTTCCCTCCGATCAAATATCCGGCCGGACGGGCCGTATGCCCCGTTCCCTTATCTCCGATCACCACCTGAAGACAGTAATCTCTGATCTTGGCCGAAGTTTCTTCGGAAACGGTCTGCTTGAGCAGACGAGGTTCGATATTGCGCACCACAGAACCGTCGGAAGCGGTGATCTTGCTCACCATGTGCGGCTCATAGTAATATCCCCCATTGATTAGGGAACAAAATCCTGTAATCATCTGGATCATGGTCACGTTGAAGCCCTGGCCAAAGGTGGATGTGGCCAATTCCATAGGCCCCATATTGCTTTCCTTATACACCAGGCCCGCCGTCCTAGATTCCCCGGACAGGTCGATATTCGTCTTCAATCCGAAGTTGAAATCCTCCATGTATTTCAGCATCGTGGTTTTTCCCATAGCCTGCCCAATTTTCATGAGCGCCACATTACAGGACATTTCCACCGATTTTGACACGGAAACCTCCCCGTCTCCAAAGGTATTATGACATTTTACGGGCTTCTGCCCTTCCACAACAGTCAGGTTCCCGTTACACTGATAGACTTCGTTTCCGGTGATGCTCCCGCTCTCCAGAGCGGCCGCCACGGTAAAAGGCTTCATGGTGGATCCCGGTTCATAGGTATTGAAAATACAGTAATTCCGCCAAAGGGAATTGAGCTGGCGTACCGCTTCCTCGCCGTCGATAGCCGCCTCCAACTCCGCCGCCTTCTCCGCCGTAATCACATCCGCCTGCACCTCGCCATTTTCATCCACCAGGTTTGTGCCGATCAAGGGACCAATTGCCTTAGGATTGTTCAAATCAAAGTTGGGATAGCTGGCCATGGCTAACACGTTTCCGTTGTTCACGTCCATGATCACGCAGCCCACATTTCTAGCCCCATTTCCTTCCCGGACTGCATCCTTATTCGCCTCATTGAAGTCCGCCAGTTTCCGTTCCACAATTCCCTGTATATTGGCATCCAGCGTGCTCACCACGTTGTAGCCGTCCACTGCCGCCTTCGTGGTGCGTTCCAGGTTGGAATCATCATTCATATAGCCGTATTCCCGGCCGTTCACACCGCTCAGAAGATCGTTGTAATATTCCTCCAGCCCAAATTTTCCCACATTATCTTTGGTGGTAAAACCGATCACATCGCTGGCCAAGGTATTGTTGGGGTAGATTCGACGGTATTCCTCTTCAAACCATACGCCCTGGATGTTTTTCCCGTTTTCTTTATTTTGCGCCAATTCTTCAAAGGCTGCCACCTGATCATAGGTCTGCTGCCGCTTCACCACATAATAACGAGAGTTGGGGTTTTTCTCCCTATAGCTATGAATGTCCGAGGCAGAAACGTCAAAGCAGTTCACCAGCGCCGCCACCGTGGCATTGATGCACTCTTCCTTTTCTCCCATCTGTTTACAATCTAAAACCACATTGTAGACTTTCTCGCTGGTGGCCAGCCTAGTTCCCTTGGAGTCCAGGATATCCCCTCTCCGAAAGGGAATCGTTCTGCTGGAATAATATTGCTGAGAAAGCACCTGTTTCTTGTACTGTTCCCCATTGTCCCTGTTTATTAGAAAAAGCCGGGCGCTCAGGCCGGCAAAAGCCAGCAGCATTAAAAGATAGAGCACAACCAGCTTTTTCTGCATTTTTTTGGTGAATTTGTTCTTTTCGTCCGCTTCTTTCTTACCCGTCCTGGCCAAATTCATCCTCCCTGGTCTTTTTATTTCTTCTGGTCCACAGGATCACCCAGCTGCCTGACGTAATCGCTCCCTCCATCCGGCACGGTCATGACCTGCCCTTCCTCCGGATACATCATCCCCAGCTCCGTAATGGCAATCCTGCGGATCTCTTCCAAATCCACCATGCTTTCGATCCTGCTGTATTCCTCGTCATTAGCCACCTTTAAGCTATTCAGAGTGCTTTCCATGGAAGCGATACGCTTGATGCTCGCCGTGATCTCGGACTGCAGGCGTATGTATCCCACCAGGATCCATCCCGCCATCAACAGAGAGACCGACAAAAACAGCACATATCCCAGGTTCATATACACAGCCTTGTCCCTGTTTTTCTTTACCGCATGGCTCAGTTCCTTTTTGCGCGGCGGTTTGCGTATCTCAGTGACTACGTCCAGTTGTCTTGCTGTATTTCCTGCAATATATGCGCTGCGGTTGTTTCTATATCCACCCTCTGCCGGGCGTCTTACGGGTCTTCTTCCTGTTGTCTGTGCCATGGCAGTTACCTCAACTATTCATCAAATTCCGGCTACTTTGATTCACCAGACGCTTCATCCGCCTGACGCACAAAGATTCTCAGCTTCGCGCTTTTTGAGCGCGGGTTTTCTTCCATCTCTTCCGGAGAGGGAAGGATGGGTTTTCGTATGGCTGTTTTTCCCAATGGCTTCCTGCCGCAGACACAGACCGGAAAATCCGGCGGGCAGGTACAGGGATTCTCCATCTGCCGGAACAGATTCTTCACGATCCGGTCTTCCAGGGAATGGAATGTGATTACACAGATCCTTCCATCTGGGTTTAAAAGCCGAATCATCATCTCCAGCGAATTTTTCAGTACCTCCAATTCATGATTGCATTCAATACGGATCGCCTGGAACGTTCTTTTGGAAGGATGCCCGCCTGTGGCGCGCATCTTTGCCGGTATGGCCGTCCGGATCAGCTCGTTTAGCTCCCCTGTGGTCTCAATGGGTTTCTTCTCCCTTGCTGTCAGGATGTTTCTCACGATTTTTCTGGCAAAGGGTTCCTCCCCATACTCCCGCAGCACACGAAGCAATTCCGTTTCAGGATACTCATTCACGATCCTTTTAGCGGAAAGAGCCTGCCTGGTGTCCATCCTCATGTCCAGCGGTGCGTCAAAACGATAGGAAAACCCCCGTTCTCCCTGGTCCAGCTGCCAGGAGGACACACCCAAGTCCAGAAGGATCCCGTCCACCCTGCAGATTCCCAATTCGGAAAGCACGCGCGCTGCATTCGAGTAATTGTCTCTTACCAGCGTGATACGCTCCGAATATTCAGACAGCCTGTCCGATGCGGCGGCAATTGCATCTCCATCCTGATCGATTCCGATCAGACGCCCTCCCCCCGTCAGGCGTGCCGCAATTCCTCCGCTATGTCCCCCGCCGCCCAGGGTTCCATCCAAGTAGATCCCCTGCGGCTTTATCTTCAGCCCCTCTATTGTCTCATCAAAAAGTACCGATTTGTGCGCAAATTCCATCCGTATACCCATTTGCGTGCAAAGCACGCACTCAATTCAGGCAGATTGAAACGAAGTTTCAATCATATACCCACTTGCGTGCAAGGCACGCACTCAATTCAGGGCGATTAAAACGAAGTTTCAATCATGTACCCATCTGCGTGCAGGGCACGCACTCAATTCAGAGTGATTAAAACGAAGTTTTAATCGTGTACCCATCTGCGTGCAGGGCACGCACTCAATTCAGGGCATACCCTTTCATAACGCCTGTAACAATCCGGCCCATCAGATTCCCAATCCCAGTTCGGACATACGCTCTGCGATATCCTCCATGGAATCCTCTTCCTCCTGTTGCAGGCCATCCCATCTGGAACGGCTCCAGATCTCGATACGGCTGGCCACGCCCGCCAATACCACATCCTTCTCCAGGCCGGCAAACTCCCGCAGATTAGCTGGCAGCAGGATCCTCCCCTGCTTGTCCACCTCCACCTCTGCAGCCCCGGCCAGGAAAAACCTGGCAAACTGGCGGTTATCCTTCCTGCTTAAGGGAAGGCCCTTTAATTTTTCCTCAAAGGCACTCCATCCCTGATTGTCATAAGCAAACAGGCAGCCGTCCAACCCTTTCGTGACCACGAAGCTGTCTCCCAGACTTTCGCGGAATTTGGAAGGAATGATCAGCCTGCCCTTTACATCGATCGTGTGGTTGTATTCACCCATGAACATGACAATCACCACCCTAAGCAACCGCAGGAAAATGACTCCCACTTTATACCACTTTAAGCCACTTTTCACCACTTATATATGATTTTATTATAACTTCCTGCATTTTGCAAGCAAAAACAGGGGAGCTTCTTAAAAAAACGGCTTGTTGGAAATAATTACCACAACAAAAAGAAAACCTTTCTCCATATATTGTATGACTACTTTTATACATACCATATATGGATGGAACGGATATCATATGTTATAATAAAATAGGAAAAGCGGTTCACTGCTCTCCGGAAATGTCTTCGCCCTAAATACGCCGAACGCACGAAGGCCCAGCGCCCCTTGACCCCTGTCAGAGCGCCATCCGGTTCCGACGGCCTGTGGCAGGGGTAGAAGGGCTGCAATGCCTTCGTGCGTTCGGATCGGTTCAAAGAAAGGATGAATTTGTATGTTTTCGGATAAAATTATCTCCTCCTTTTCGTCTTCTCTCTATGCCTTTATCCCAAGGCATGTGGGAAACCGGACGGTATATGTTGCCTATGAACTGCTGCGAAAGGTACAGAGAATGACAAAAAAGAATTATGGAGACCATATGCCGGCCAATGAAGCCGCTTTCCAAAAGCATCTCATCAGCCTGCGCGGGTCGAATGGATATATTGAAGATCAGATGAACTATATGGATCTCTCCTACGGAAAAAGCACCCTGCAAAGCGCAGGGTGCGGTATCATTGCGGTTTATAATATTCTTACCCACCTGGGCTGTCCCCAAAGCCTTCCTCAAATTATCTCCGCCTTTGAAAAGGACGGATTGTGCCTGGACGGAAAATGGGGTACTTCCCCGGGAGCCATCCGGGATAATCTGGTCCGCTGCGGCCTTACCGTCCGGCTTTCCGTACGAAGGGAAGAATACGACGCCTTGGCCGAAGACAGCCAAGGTATCATCCTTACGGTCTATAATGATAAAAACGATATCCGGCAGCAGCTTCACACAATCGCCGTAACGCGGGAAAACGGACAGTACACCGCCCACAACGTTTCCTGTGACGGGCAGATCACGCCGCCCCACCCCACTCTGGATGCGCTCCTTACCGCCATCAACGGCGGAAGGGCAGCAGGGATTGTACTCATCGGAATAAAGAACAAAGCAGCCGTATTTTAACCATCGCTTCATGCTCCTTGCCAGGGTCCGGCGCAACGGGGAGGTCCGGGACAGGGATGAGGGATGACGGCCGTACTATGTTTTGGAGCGCCATCGCGCCAGACATTCCGATGAGCCCTGGACACTTCCCAGTCGGGATGCGTCCCTCCTGGGAAACAGGTCTCATCTACATGGCGCGAAATGCGCTCCAAAACATAGTACGGCCGTCATCCCTCATCCCTGTCCCGGACCTCCCCGTTGCGCCGGACCCTGGCAAGGAGCATGAAGCGATGGTTAAAATACAGTTACCCCAATAAAGATCGCTTAGACGTTAAACCGGAACAAAATGGTGTCCCCGTCCTGCACAATGTAGTCTTTTCCCTCCATGCGCACCAGACCTTTTTCCCTGGCGGCGGAAAGGGAGCCCTGCTCCAACAGGTCGCGGTAATTCACCACCTCAGCTTTGATAAATCCCCGTTCAAAATCGCTGTGGATCTTGCCCGCAGCCTGGGGCGCTTTTGTCCCGACCCGGATCGTCCATGCCCTGGTTTCGTCCTCCCCGGATGTTAAGAAACTGATCAGGCCCAGCAGCCGATAGCTGGCCCGTACCAGTTTGTCCAATCCGGACTCCGAAAGTCCCAGTTCCTCCAGGAACATATCCCGTTCCTCTTCCTCCAGTTCCGCTATTTCCTCTTCGATCTGGGCGCAGATTACGAATACCTCGCTGCTATTTTCCTCCGCATATTTCCGTACCGCGGCTACGCCCGTATTGGATGCGCCGTCGTCGGCCAGATCTCCTTCCGCCACATTTGCGGCATAGATCACCGGCTTAGCAGTGAGAAGGTTGAGGGAAGCAAAAATGGCTTCTTCCTCCTCGTCTCCGGGCGTAAACTGTATGGCAAGGTTTCCTGCTTCCAGAATTTCCTTCACCTGCCCTAAAAGGGCCGCTTCCTTTGCCAGGCCTTTATCCATCCTGGCCTGCTTGCCCACCTTGGCGATCCTTCTCTCCAAGATTTCCAGGTCGGAAAAGATCAGTTCCAGGTTGATGGTCTCAATATCCCGAAGAGGATCGATGCTGCCGTCCACATGCACCACATTTTCATCCTCAAAGCAGCGCACCACATGGACAATGGCATCCACCTCCCGTATGTTTCCCAAAAACTGGTTTCCCAACCCTTCTCCCTTGGAAGCGCCCTTCACCAGCCCTGCAATATCCACGAATTCAATGACCGCAGGCGTCACCTTCTTGGAATGGTACAGATCTCCCAGCAGCTTCAAACGTTCGTCTGGAACCGTTACAATCCCCACATTGGGATCAATGGTGCAGAATGGATAATTGGCTGATTCCGCACCTGCTTTGGTCAATGAATTAAATAGTGTGCTCTTGCCCACATTCGGCAGGCCTACAATACCTAGTTTCATTTTTCTATATACCTCCTTAAAATGCCTTAAAAATAGGCACTTTTCGTAATTTCTATATTTCTTCGTGTATCAATCCAAGTACCAATCTTAAATGATTTTGAGCATTTTTTCAATATTTTGTACTTCCTTTGCCTTTTCATCATCGGTCACATGGACGTACAGATTCATGGTTATTCCTAATGTTAGAATGTCCTAAAATCATATGCAATGTTTTTGGGCGCATACCGCCTTCGATGCATCGCATGGCAAAGGTGTGTCTTAGAACGTGCATAGAAAATCTTTGTATACACGCCTTGTCGCAGTAGTAGAATAATTTCGTGTCGTATGCACTGTTCTTGGTTGACGTACCATCCCGCCACAGGAAAACACTGTCCTTAATTCGATCGGTCTGACTTTCAGAGATTTCAACTTTTCTTTCTGATTTTTAAGAATGTCAACCGCTTCCTGTGTCAACAGAACATCCCTAATGCTGTTTTTGTCTTTGGTTCTCCAATTCTCTATTCCCCTACAGAATGTCGATACTCCATTGTCCGGCGGATATGCAGCGCTCTATTCTCAAAATCCACATCCAGCCACCACAATATCATTTCCCCTGTTCTTAGACCGATCTGTAAAAGCAAAGCATACTGATTGTAATTGTTGGTGCCTTTTACGGTTTTAAGGAATAACTTCTGTTCTTCAATCGCCAACGCTCGCACTTTTTTGGTCTTCGTCCGCTTGTGCATTTAACACTTTCTGTCACTGGACTTTTTACAAGTAACTAATTTTCAACTGCACTGCTGCAACTTTTTGAAATATTGTTGTCTACGCTTTCCCAACTTGTCTGTAAACCTTGCTGTATATAACCCGTCTTTTCGCT
>CANSTU010000063.1 GCA_947650005.1 uncultured Lachnospiraceae bacterium | reverse complement strand
TGCGAAAGGACCCCCAACGCGGTGAGAGCAGCAGCCTCCCTCTGCGAAAAATGATGGGCGTTCCATCGCCTCTCGTTTAGATAATTCGCGGAGAGGACGTGGCATTGCCGGGAATCATCTCAGGGTCAAAGATGGCTTCCCTGTTTTTCAAGGAACTATCTTTAATACGGTCTAGGACGAATTGCCCGGCGGCTGTGCCGATTTCATAAGGGTTGTAGTTTGCCACGGTCGGCCGGGTCGTCATGAGTTCCAGGTTATCGATCCCGTTAAACCCTACCACTGACAGCTGTTCCGGAACGGAGATATGGTAGGTATGAAGGGCCTTGAGTGTGCCGATGGTCATGGCGTTATTGGTGCTGAGAATGGCGGTGGGAACTTGGTCGAAATGGTTCAGCATGTGGACGATTCCGTTAAAACCGGATTGCTCCGAAAAATCTCCTTCATAGCGGTAGGGATAATTCTTCTGTGTGTCAATGCCCGCTTCTGCCATGGCTTTATGGAAGCCTTCGTAGCGCTCTCTTGCATTGCTGAATTTATAGCTTCCTTCCAGAATATAGATCCGTCTGTGGCCGTGTTCCAGTAGATCTTTGGTGAGCAGGTAGGTGCCCATCACATTGTTTCCATCGGCGAAGTCGCCGTGGAATCCCGGAACGCTCAGGCGGCGGTTCACCAGTACGGTGGGGAGCTTCTGGCTGATGGAGGCGATAAATTCGTCGTTTTCACAGGTTGTATTGATGACGAGGGCGTCGATATTCCGCCCTAAAAGAAGCTTTAAGTACTGTTCCTCGGCTAGCTGGTTGTTGCGCGTGCTGCAGACGATTAGGTTATAGTTGCTGGGCCGGATGATATCTTCGATGGCCTTGGCAACGGTAATATGGTATTGGTTGGAAATGTCGGAGGTGATGTATCCGATGATGCCGGTTGAATTGATTTTCAGGCTTCTGGCAGTGGAATTGGGAATATATCCCAGTTCGTTACAGGTATCCAGAATCAGGGTCTTAAGCTCTTTTGAGACGTAACCGTTATTATTGATGGCTCTGGAAACCGTGGCAGTGGAAACCCCGCACTTGCTTGCCACATCTTTAATCGTCATCTTTCCCCACATTTTGACAATCCGCCCTTTCGTAATAAAAATTAGGAAAAATAGTTATGTCTGTAGGATATTTTGCAACTTGATAATATATGATTTCCAGGGTTTTTGTCAATCCTATTAAAAGAAGTAGGAATATTGCTAGGAAAAAACGGGAATCATAAATTGAAATTATGCCTATTGACAAAACAAGATAAAGCGTTTACAATATACCTTACCATATGTAAACGATTACATACACAGAGCGGAGAACGAGTGAAAAGGGGGATGAGTAGTGAAGAAAGACAAAGGATTCAAAACACAGCTCACCATAGGGCAGGCGCTCAGAAAATATCACAATTATTATCTGATGCTTTTGCCCGGGCTGATATTTGTCATACTGTTTCTGTATTTACCGATTTTTTTTAATTTTATTGCTTTTAAGGACTACAAGATCTTCATGGGCCCCTTCGGCAGTCCGTGGTGCGGACTGGATAACTTTGCGAAGCTGTTCCGCACGCCGGATTTCATAAGAATTATGAAGAATACATTTGCGCTATGCTTTTGGAAAATACTGGTTGGGTTTCCCATTCCTATTCTTCTGGCCCTTTTGATCAACGAGGTGGGCAACCGCTTTTTCCAGAGAACCGTGCAGACAGTGGTATATTTACCTCACTTTATTTCCTGGGTGATTATTGCCACGCTGGCTGGCAACCTTTTGTCTCCTGCGGACGGCGCCATTAATTTATTTTTGAACAAGCTTGGTATGGAGCCGATTTTTTTCATGGGGGATTCGGAGTACTTCAGGGGCGTTTTGGTGGCGACGGATATCTGGAAGGAAATGGGCTGGTCGGCGATTATTTATCTAGCGGCTTTGGCTGGAGTCCCTACGGATTTATATGAAGCGGCGACTGTTGATGGAGCGAGCAAACTGCAGAAAATGCGTTATGTGACGATGCCTTGTATTCCGCCCACTATTATTATCATGCTTCTTTTGAGGATTGGGGGAATCCTCAACAGTAATTTTGAGCAGGTATTTACGATGTATAATTCTTCGGTATATGACGTGGCGGATATTATAGATACTTACGTATATCGTGTGGGCATTATTCAGACGCAATACGGCTTTTCGGCTGCTGCTGGACTGTTTAAATCGATCATTTCTTTCGTTATGGTGGTGACATGTAACTGGTTGTCATCCAGAGCGGGCCAGGAAAGCCTGTTCTAAAGACATTATCTGAAGGACTTGGAGTAACCAGAAAGGGATTCTTTTAATTGACCAGAAGTGTCGGGCGGGGAATTCTAAGATTTCACAGGTTGCCTGGGTAGCTGAAAGAATGAAGAAAAATCATATTTTCCTAGAGGGTAGGCCGCAAAGCGTCGGCATGGAGGTGAAAATGAGCAGACCTAAACATAAGGTAAAGCAATCTGCGGGGGATTCCATATTTACGGCTTTGATCTATATCATCCTGGTTTTCATTGGATTGATTACACTTTTCCCTTTTCTGGATGTTGTTTTTAATTCTTTAACATCCTCTAAAGAGCTTGTGGAAAATGCGAAGTCGGTTATTGCAATTCCCAAGAATCCAACATTGGAGAATTATAAGTATGTGCTGAGTGGGAATAGTATTTTCAGAGCTTATGGTGTGACTATATTTCGGACAATTGCAGGAACCTTATTAAACATGATTGTTACAGTGTTGACAGCTTATCCGCTGTCAAAAAAGTTTCTTCCAGGTAGAAGTGCATTGATGCAGGTTTTTTTCTTTACAATGATTTTCAGCGGAGGAATGATCCCCACCTATCTGGTGGTCAAATCGTTTAAGTTGAACAATACCATATGGGCGCTGATCGTCCCTTCCCTTCTGAATGTCTATAATATGATCATTATGCGGACATTTTTTGAAGGGATACCGGATGAACTAGAGGAGGCAGCGAGAATAGACGGATGTTCGGAGTGGAAAACGTTGATTAAAATTATCCTCCCGGTTTCCAAACCAACGCTGGCATCCATCAGCTTGTTTTATGCGGTATGGCATTGGAATGCATTTTTTGACGTTGTTCTGTATATTACGGACCGGAAATTATGGCCTCTTCAGACGCTTTTGCGAGAGGTAGTTTTGACCATGAGCATGGCAGAACTTAACGCTCAGATGGCGGATGTGGCGACACCACCTTCCTCTTCTGTGATAGCGGCAACGGTCATGGTATCCACTGTTCCAATTCTGGTGGTTTACCCGTTTTTACAGAAATATTTCGTAAAAGGCGTGATGGTAGGAGCAGTAAAGGGATAATCAGAAAGGCAATGATGGTACAGCGATTGGGAGAAAGGAGGGGAACGCTGTCAAAGCCGATAGGAAAGGGATAGAAATCTATAACTAATTTTCTGAGGGGAAAAGTTCCCAAACAGGAAAGTGCCGTCTAAGGCGGCAGAAGGAGGAAGGATGAAGAAAAAAGTATTGGCAGCGCTGTTGTGCTGTGGAATGGTGATGACCGGATTGGCAGGATGCGGTGGAAGCAGCGGAGGCGGAGAGAACACGCAAACCGGAAATACGGAATCTACTGCGGCGGCAGAGGAGAGCGAAAGTACACAGGAAGTCGCGCCGGATTCTGCTTCCGCGCAAGAAAGCGCAGACAGGCCAACAGTCAGTTTTGTATTTACCAAAGGTGGATTTGAAGGGTGCCCGGAAAATGATGCGATTCTTCAGAAACTAGAGGAGGCAAGTAATGTTACCCTGGATCATATTGCACCTCCTTCCGCAAACTATGCGGAACAAGTGAATATCATTCTGTCCGGCGACAAATCTGAATTACCTGATCTCGTGAAGCTGGCCCCGGCTATGTTCAATGACTTATATGATTATGTGGATCAAGGCGCGTTGATGGATATGACAGAACTGGTGAAACAGTGCCCTAATATTCTGGAAAATGTGCCGCAAGATGCGCTGGACCGCTGCAGTGTGGACGGAAAATTATATGCAATTCCCGTATTTTGCAGTCCCAACCGTTATAACGTAGTTATCAGGCAGGACTGGCTGGATAATCTGGGTTTGGAGGTTCCGGAGACCCTCGAGGATTATCATGAAGTTCTGAGAGCGTTTACTTTTGATGATCCGGATGGAAACGGAAAGGATGATACCTATGGAATGACAGGGTTGAGCATGGAGACTTTCGATTTCATCTATGGCGCTTATGGAGCAATGGCCCCCATTCCGTCTTATAACGCAACCAACACATACTGGTATCTGGATAATGGAGAATTAAAGCCCCAGGTTACGAATCCGAAGGTAAAAGAGGCATTGGAAACCATCAGCGCATGGTATAAGGAAGGGCTGATTGATCCTGAGTTCGTTACCTGCACAACTGACGATGATTTGAATAATAAAGCAATGAAAAACCAGTTCGGTATCAGCTATCACTGGTGGACATGGGAACCTAAAATTGAAGCACAGCTGCAGGAAGTGGATCCTAACATTTCCTTCAGCAGAATTGCCCCCCCTGTCGGAGAAAACGGAGAATCCGGCATACGTGGGGTTGGCATGATCAACGGCTGTGTGGTAATGCTACAGGGAGCTGAGGATCCTGAAGCATGTATGAGGCTGCTCGATTGGATGTATTCTGAAGAAGGCATGATGACCACCTATACTGGTGTGGAAGGAATCCATTGGGAGCAGAAGGATGACGGAACTTATGTGACCTTACCGCAGTTTGATGAGGATGCATCTTGGATTCAGTGGTATTCTGCATTTGAAGCGGAATGGCCTCTGCTTCAGGTGGAGACACCTTTGGTACAGTCCCGGCGCGATTCCTTTAACTGGGCGACTATTTCCAATGATGGAGATGGCTTGATCACACAGGCGGAAATTGAGTATGGGGCCGATTTACAGGCATTTGCCATGGAAAGTTATACGAATTTCATAACAGGCAAAACATCTCTGGACGAGTGGGATAAGTTTGTGGAGGAATGGAACAAACGTGGCGGAAAGCAGTGGACGGAAGAGATCAATGTGGAATATAAAGATAAGAGAGGCTAACCCTGTGCAGGATGTATAATTGATTTTCGTCTGCGATGAAATGATATGGATAGTACATCAACACAGAAATCCGGGCGTTTTCCATTTTAGGAAAAGGCCCGGATAAAAGGATAGGATTGGAAGGATGCCAAGGTTTTCAGTCGGAGGTGTATACTTCCATAACAACGTTTTTTGTTAAGCGTAGTGCCGTCCAAGAGCGGCAGAATGAGAGGAAATATGAGCATAACATTAAGGGATAAATTTTTCGGCTGCATCTGCGGCTGTCATATCGGCTCTTCCATGGGAGCGGCGGTAGAAGGCATGACATGGCCGCAGATCGATGAGAAATACGGATTTGTGGAAGACTATCTGCCTTATGAACACTATGAGAACGGTTGGAAGAGGGAACCGGGAACCACTGAGGACGGTGTGGAACGGCAGAAGCTGATGATAACTGCCATCATGGAAAAGGGGGGCCGCGTGACAGCGGAGGATGTACGCGCTGCATGGGTAAAATATGCGAATCCAAACGCGGGCGGATGGGTATCGGAGCCCTTTGAAGGAACCCTGCTGAATATGGCCAAGACTGGGATCCCGGCGACGGATTTGGGACGTTACTGCGATTATGCGGGGCTGAACAGCTTTTCCAGGGCATGCCACGCGATCGGACTGATCAATGCGGGAAATATTGAGACGGTAAAGGAAGACATTCTCCAGGTCGGCCAGCTTTACCAGACCGCCAACAGCAGAGGACTGAAATGGGCCTGCGTAACGGGCGTGGCGATCGCTGCAGGCACCCTTCCCGATGCCAGTGTGGATTCCGTAATCGGAGCGATCTATGACAACTGCGATGCGGATATGGTGGTAAAGGAAATAGATAAACAACTGAAGAAAACTGCCGGGTGTAAGGACATCATTGAGCTGCGCAGCTACTTTGACGGCGTGTACAACGGCTTTGGAATGCCTTATCCTTTCAGCTATGCCAATGAAGTGGTGACAAAGGGGGTTACCATATTCAAGATGGTAAACGGAAACACGAAGGAAGCAATTCTGGCAGGCGTGAATATGGGCCGGGATACAGATTGTGTGGCTGCGGTCGCAGGAGGCATCGCAGGGGCCCTCAGCGGTTCAGCCAGCCTGCCGGAGAAGTGGATTACCCAGCTGGATTATGCCACCAGCGTAAACCCTCATACGAATACCAGACGTACGCTGCGGGAAAATGCGGACGGGCTCTATGAGGCATTCCAAAATCGCCTGAAAAAAGAGAAGGCCTATGTGGAACTGATGACCGCAGAGTGAGGAGAAATCCCATAATCGAACCAAATTCGTTTATGCCGGTCTGCCGCAGGTACATGGAGCCTGGATACATGGCTTTGATGTATCCTGCGGCGACGGGCATACCAAACGCATGGATCATCCGGCTTCCCTTCTGTGATCCCCATAGGGGGCGTGCTGTGGGCAGCATCGGGACAGGGCACAGGGGGATGCCGAATAATTATCCATGCGTTTGGTATGCCCGCCGCCGTGTATGAAAGGAAAAGGAAGGGACGGAAGATTGAAAAATTTCAGTCGCCCTGATTGGTATGCGCGCTTCGGCACGCAGATGGGAGTACGGTTGAAAGAAAGGCGCTTTCGATCTTCTTGATTAGAGTGTCCGCAAAAGCGGGCAGACGGGAGCAGAAGTGGAGACGGGATGCAGTATTTTGGACATTTCAGAGCTTGGAACAGTGAAGGAAGCAGGATACGACTATCTGGAAATGATGGGAAAATATCTGGTTGGAATGGATGAGCAGGACTTTTCCCTGGTGGAGAGGGCCCTATATGAAAATGCCTTTCCTTGCGGCGGGCTCAATGCATACTGTCCGGAAAGTTTGGTCATCGCAGGTCCTGGTTTTGACCGGAAAAAGGCTGGGGAATATGCGGCCATATGCGCCAGAAGGGCGGGCGCCATCGGGGTGAAATGTGTGGGTATCGGTTCTCCACGTTCAAGACGGCTGCCGGAGGGTTACGACAGGAAAGTGGCGGACCGGCAACTAATAGATTTTCTGAAGGAGACGGCGGAAGCGTTTGGAAAGCAGGGAATTCGGGTGTGCCTGGAACCTTTGGCTCCTTGTTATTGTAATTATATTAACCGCCTGGAAGAAGCCGCGGAACTGGTGGATGGAATCGGATGGGAAAATATCGGCCTTGTGGGAGACTTCTATAATATGGAAGAAACAGGGGAAGCGGATCAGGATCTGAGCAGATTTAGAAGGCTCTGTCATGTACATATTTCGGACGATGACGGAGGGCCATGGAGCCGCAGTTATTTAAAAAAAGAGCGCAGTAAGCTGCACCAAATCCGGCTGAACCGGTTGTACGAAAACGGATATAAGGGGGCGGTAAGCTTGGAGATCGATGTGCCTGCACAGTTGGAGCGGGCAAAGGATTCGATACGGATTATGAAAGCGGAAAGGGGAATGTGAGATGGCCGGATCGAAGAAAGTTATCATATCGGCGGCGATTACGGGCGCGATCCATACGCCGGGAATGTCGCCCTATCTTCCTGCAGGGCCGGATGAGATCATACGGCAGGCTGTGGACGCCCATCGGGCGGGCGCCGCAATTGTCCATATCCATGCGAGGGATCATAAAGGGCAGCCCACTACGGATCATTCCATTTTTGAATATATTTTGTCCAAAATTAAATCGGAATGTGATGCCGTAATCGGCATTACCACTGGAGGAGCTGCCGGAATGTCCGTGGAGGAACGTTTTTCTGTTATAGAAAGATTTCGTCCAGAAATGGCTTCGGCAAACGGAGGCTCCATGAACTTCTGTTTCAGCCGGTTAACAGGACTTTTGGACAAGCCCATCCATGACTGGGAACTTCCTTTTGTGGAAAAAACTTATGATAATGTATTTAAAAATACATTTAAAGATATTCAGTATTGCATTGAGACAATGAACCGATGCGGCACGCTTCCGGAATATGAGGTGTTCGATTACGGACAATTGGCTAATCTGGCTTATTTCAAAAAGAACGGTACGATAAGCCAGCCGATCTATATTCAGTTCGTTCCGGGCGTGATGGGCGCCATGCCGATGAGCGCGGAATCAATGCTATTCATGATCGACCAGGCAAAAAAACTTTTGGGGGATGAGATCCAGTTTAGCACCGTGGGCGGAGGCAGAAGGATGTTCCGCTACGAAACGATGATGGCGATCTGCGGAGGAAATGTCCGGGTGGGAATGGAAGACGGGTTGTATATCAAACCGGACGGCACGCTCGCCTGTGACAATGCGCAGCAGGTGACTAAGATTAAAAGCATTTTAGAACTTTTGGACTATGGGATAGCAGATTCCGACGAGGCCAGAAGGATGCTCCATTTAAAAGGAAAAGATAAAGTCGGCTTTTAAAGGAACGAAAAGACTTCTTAAATGAAAATGGGAAATTTATAACCGGAATGCTGCATGTTTGGCAGGATATAGATTGAAAAATGTCTTTTCAGCCATTGTTCAACCGTGAATTTATGCCTGCCTTAGCAGGCATGGGGTTAGATTGAAAATGTCCTTACAGCCATTTTCAACCATGAATTTATGCCTGCCTTAGCAGGCATGGGGTTAGATTGAAAATGTCCTTACAGCCATTTTCAACCATGAATTTATGCCTGCCTTAGCAGGCATGGGGTTAGATTGAAAATGTCCTTACAGCCATTTTCAACCATGAATTTATGCCTGCTTTAGCAGGCATGGGGTAGCATGATATTGTAAAGGGCGCAGCATTCTGTGTGGGAGTGGAAGAAAGTAAAGGAGCGAATATGGCGTATCAAGTAGGGCAGAGCGCAAGCTTCTCCAAAACGATATCGGAGACGGATGTATATGGATTTGCCGGCATTACGGGAGATTTTAATCCGCTTCATGTAAATGCCAGGGTGGCACAGACAGGCCAGTTCGGTGAGCGTATTGCCCACGGCATGTTGAGTGCTTCATTTATATCCACTGTGATCGCGACCAGCCTACCCGGGCCGGGCACAATCTATATGAGCCAGGAAGTAAAATTTTTAAAACCAGTGAAATTCGGGGATACGATAACGGCCACGGTGGTGATTAAGGAACTTCTGGAACGGGGAAAAGTACGCCTACATACATTTGTGAAAAATCAAGACAGCGAGCTGGTGGTGAATGGATTTGCTTTGGTGAAGCTGCCGCAGGCAGAAGTTGGGAAGTAAGCTTCTAAATTTTATATTGGCGGCAGTATCGCAAGCTTTGCCTGTGATATGCAGGGGAATAAGATTGAAAATTTTATTTTCAATCTCCCTGATTGGTATGCCTGCCGAAGCGGGCAGATGGGAGCAAATATGAAAGAAAGGAGCTTTCGATCGCCTTGATTTGAGTACGTGCTTGGTACGCAGATGGAATGAGCCTGATTTGTATGCACGTCGAGTCGTGCAGATGGGAGCGAAAATGCAAGTGGAAAGGATTCATAAAATTGTGATTGCAGGATCTGGGGTAATGGGAGGTTCCATTGCCCTGCTTTTCGCACAGCATGGATATGAAGTAACGGTATACGATATCAGCGAAAAGGGTTTGGAACAATGCAAAAGGAGGCTGAGAGAAGAGAACAAAACGGGCGTCATCGCGTTTACCCGGGAAAAGGGATGCTTCGAGCGGGCGGATTTTGTAATCGAAGCGATTGTAGAAAATTTGGAGATCAAACATGCATTCTGGCGTGAGATTTCCGCAATCGTGCCTGGCCAGGCGATCCTGACCACCAATACATCGGGCCTATCCATTACGCAGATTGCAAAAGCAGTCATATCTCCGGAACGTTTCTGCGGCATGCATTGGCTCAATCCGCCCCATATTTGTCCTCTTATCGAAGTGATCAAGGGAGAAAAGACCGATGCTGAAACGGCCAATCTGGTGAGTCAGACAGGAATCCGTGTGGGAAGGGTTCCAGTGATGCTGGAAAAGGAAGTTCCTGGATTTCTGATCAATCGGTTCCAGTTCGCCATTTTGCGGGAGGCCATGAGCTTGGTAGAATCTGGGGTGGCAGGAAAGGAAGACATTGACCGGGTGTTCAAGTATGGATTAGGGCTGCGATATGCGTGTTTAGGGCCTTTTGAGATCGCTGATCTGGGCGGGCTTGACACTTTTTACCGGATTGCTTCCTATCTATTTAAGGATCTCAGCGATGCCAAACAAGTCCCTCCGATGCTGTCTGAATTGGCAGAAAACGGGGACTATGGCGTGAAGACCGGAAAGGGATTTTACGAATATTCAGATGACCGGGCACAGCGGGTAATAGAAAAAAGAGACAAAGATTTTAGGAAAGTGGCAGACTGCCTATATGACCACCTGATTTGAGTGCGTGCCTTGTGCACGCAGATGGGATCACCTTGATTTGAGTGCCCGCTAAAGCGGGCAGATAGGAGAGAAGATGATTATAGCAATGGGATGTGACCATGCGGGTTTTCCGCTGAAGGCAAAGGTAACGGCAATGTTACAGGAAAGAGGCGTGGAGGTAATTGACCACGGATGCTATGACGGGGAAGTGGTTGATTTTCCTGATGTGGCCAAAAAAGTATGCGCTAGCGTGACAGGCGATAAAGCGGAAAGAGGAATCATGCTGTGCGGTTCCGGCGTAGGCGCAGCGATCGCCTGCAATAAGATAGCAGGCATCCGGGCTGCTTGCTGCCACGATATTTATACGGCGCGTCAGTGCGTGGAACATGATGACGTAAATGTGATCGCCTTGGGAGCGGACGTGGTGGGAATGCAGGCTGCCTGCGACCTGATCGAGCGATATTTGGATTCCAGATTCAGCGGAGGGGAAGACTTTGCGCGTAGGATACGGAAGTTGAGCGAAATGGATCGCGGCGCGCGTTAGGTGTGAGGTCTGTTTTCATACATGAACGCTTGCTTTCTATGCCAAAAAGCCTTACAATCAAGGTATCAATCGAGCATAGAAAGGGGGAGCGTGCCATGATTCAGATTCAGGAACGGGTGAGAAAGCTCACCGATGATCTGCAGGCGCTGATCTACAAAGCGGAGCGTCCGGTTGCCAGCTACAGGATGCACCAGGGAAAGGAACGGTTTAAGGATATAGAGAACCTTTCCACCCAGGGCTGGGAAGAAATTTCCCATGGACAGGTGTGGGGTGGACACAGGGAGTATTTCTGGTTCGATACCACGGTGGAGATCCCGGAGGATTTTGCCGGGGAATGTGTGGTCTATGAGATGCTCACCGGCCGGGAAGGCGAATGGGATGCCACCAATCCCCAGTTTACGATATACATAAACGGCAAACTGCGCCAAGGTTTTGATGTGAACCACAGGGAAATCATCCTGACGAAGGAGGCTAAGGCAGGAGAACGGTTCCGGATCGTCCTTTCCGCCTTCACGGGAGATCAGAATTTCAGCCTGTTTTTAAACTCCAGGATTCGTGTTCTGGATCGGAAAACGGAGAAATACTTTTATGACATCAGCGTGCCCTTCCATGTGGCAAAGCTGTTGGAAGAGGGAGATAGGAACCATATCCGGATCCTCGCCTGCCTGAACGAATCTTTGAATTTGGTGGATTTCAGGAAACCTTATTCCGGTGCGTACTATGGGTCCCTGGAGATGGCACAGCGCTATATCACGGAAAACTTTTATGAAAAATACTGCGGAAAAAGCGAGGAAAGCGTCTATTGCGTGGGCCACACCCACATTGACTGCGCCTGGCTGTGGACGCTGGCGGTGACGCAGGACAAGGCGGTGCGGAGCTTTTCCACCGTCTTGGAGTTGATGCGGGAATACCCGGAATATATTTTCATGTCCAGCCAACCCCAGTTATACCAATATGTGAAGAAAAATGCGCCCCAGGTTTATGAAGAGATCAAACAAAGGATCAAGGAAGGCCGGTGGGAAACCGACGGCGGCATGTGGGTGGAGGCGGACTGTAATATTTCTTCCGGGGAAGCGTTGGTACGTCAATTTCTGTATGGCCAACGATTTTTTAAAGAGGAGTTTGGTACGGAGAACTGCATGCTGTGGCTGCCGGATGTATTCGGTTATTCCGCGGCTCTGCCTCAGATCATGTTGAAGTGCGGTCTGCCCTACTTTATGACCACCAAGATCAACTGGAACGAATTCAACCAGATGCCCTATGATACTTTTATGTGGGAAGGCATAGACGGAAGCCGGGTATTGACCCATTTTATTCCCACAAAGGATTATAAGGAAGCGCCTAAATGGGAGGGGACGAATTTCTTTACCACCTACAACGGCTCCATCAATCCTTCCCAGATCATGGGCGGCTGGGAGCGCTACAGCCAGAAGTATCTCAACGGCGAGGTTCTCAATTCCTTTGGCTATGGGGACGGAGGCGGCGGTCCCACCAGGGAAATGCTGGAGAATGAGCGCCGCCTTGCAAAGGGAATCCCCGGCTGCCCTCGAACGGTAATGAGTACGGCGAGAAATTTCTTTGAAACCCTGGAACGCCACGTAAAGGACAACAAATATCTTCCCTCCTGGGTGGGAGAACTGTATCTGGAGTACCACAGGGGTACCTACACCTCTATGGCCAGAAATAAAAAATATAACCGGAAATCGGAATATGCATACGGTAATCTGGAAGGTTACAGCTGCATGAACATGCTGTGGAACGCCGCACCCTATCCGCAGGGCATGTTAAAGGAAGGCTGGGAAGTAATTCTCCGAAACCAGTTCCACGACATCCTGCCCGGTTCCTCCATACGAGAGGTATACGAGGATTCTAAGGAAGAATACGAAGCCATCCTGAAAGAGAACACAAGCCGCACTGCGGATACCCTGAACCAGATTGCAGGAGCAGTGGATACACAGGAAGGAAACCTGGTGGTATTCTGGCCCAACAGTACGGAAGGCACAGGGACTGTATGCTTTGCGCAGGAAGGGAAAACGCCAGTATCCGTAAGCGCCCAGGGAAAGACCTTCCCAGTGCAGAAAGCTGAGGACGGCCTCTTTTTGTTCCGCGCCCTGGATTTGCCCTCGAAAGGCTATCGCAGCTTTGAGATTCAATATGAGGGCGAGGACGCCCCTTCTAAGGAAGGAAAACAGGTTGCCGACGGCACATGGTATATCGGCACGGACGCCATGGAAAATGACCTCATCCGACTGGAGCTGAACGAAAAGGGACAGTTTGCGAGGATCTATGATAAGAAGCAGGACAGACAGGTACTGAAGGAAGGCGCTGTGGGCAACGTGATCATGACCTACGAAGACCGTCCCCACAACTATGACGCCTGGGACGTGAACCACTATTACACGGAGAAATCCTGGGAGGCGGATGACGTACAATCCATACAGGTGGTGGAGGACGGCCCGGTAAGAGGATGCGTCCGCATTACCAGAAAATATCTGGATTCAACGATTTGCCAGGAAATTTTCCTTTATAGGGATTCCGCAAGGGTGGATATTAGAAATGTTATCGACTGGAAAGAAGACCATATTTTCATGAAGGCCCTGTTCCCGGTGGATATCCACACTGACGAGGCCGTATATGATATCCAATACGGAAATGTGAAACGCCCTACCCATTCCAACACATCCTGGGATATGGCCAAATTTGAAGTATGCATGCACAAATGGGTGGACGTATCGGAGGATGGCTACGGAGTGGCCCTGCTCAACGATTGTAAATACGGCTGCAGTGTACAAAACGGCGTGATCGGACTCTCTATGCTGAAATGCGCCACCTACCCCAACCCGGATGCGGATAAAGAAACACACGAATTTACCTATTCCATCCTCCCCCATAAGGGCGACTTCCGGGAAGGAAACGTGGTGGCACAGGCCGCGGAACTCAATAACCCCGCCGTAGCCGTAAGAAAGAAAGGGACGGCCAGCAACCTGCCTGCGGAGGCATCCCTGGCATCCGTGGATCAGCCCAATGTGGTCATTGAGGCGATTAAAAAGGCTGAAGACGACGACTCCATGATCGTACGCCTTTACGAATGCTTTAACAGACGCTCCCATACCATCCTGACCCTGGGCGCCAAGATCCGGCAAGCCTTCCTATGCAATATGATGGAAGAAAAAGAAGCAGCCGCTTCTTTTCAAGATAACCAGATCATTTTTTCCATCAAGCCTTATGAGATTCTAACCTTTAAGATCTATTTTGATAACTAAAATGAACGCCCAAAGGGCGTCTGTCTGCAGCTGGGTTTTTACACAATCCTGTGTAAAAACCCCAGCTGTACCAGACGCCCTTTTTAGTTTAATTGATAAAAAAGCCTAAACGTACAAATCGATAAAACAAATAAAGACCGAACGACAGGACAAGAGAAAACGAGACCGAGCCAGCCGGATTTTCCCAAAGAACCCTTTGAAAACATGGGTACTTGGGCAGCGCCTTATGCCGCCCTATGTACCGCTACATTTTCAGCGAGCAGCAGCGTGGTTCCATTGGGGAAAGCGTGTTGGCTCGGGCGTTTGCTTTCATTTATTATGCCAATCTCAGCCTACGCGTTCATTTAGCTGTTTTCATGCAATAATTTTATTGTAATTCAATAAAAAAATATTGACATTCGATCTGAACAGTGATATTTTATGAGAAAGACCCGAATTTCAATTTTGACTAACCGCGGGCCGGCCAAAAGTAAGCGGAGGTATGAAAATGAAAGTAGATAAGCTGACACGTTTTACCAAACTGCTGTTGGATTTCATGTTTTACGCAGGAATCATAGTGATCGTGACACTCCCGATATCAATACGCCTGTACGGACGCATCAATTCCTATTTCGCCAGATACGGGATCCAGTTAACACTCCTACTCGCCCTATCCGGCGTGCTCGCCGAACTCATCTTATATGAGCTGAGGCATATGTTCCGTACGGTACTGGAAAATGACTGCTTTGTGGAGGCAAATGTGGCAAGCCTGAGAAGAATGGGAAATTACAGTTTCCTGATCGCCCTTGTGACGGCATGCAGAATGCCCCTTTATCTGACTCCGGCTGTGGTGGTGGTCATACTGGTTTTCGTGATTGCAGGGCTTTTCAGCAAGGTATTGAGCCGGGTTTTCGACCGTGCGATCGCTTATAAGCTGGAAAATGACTTAACAATATAGCGGGAGGTGGAGGCATGTCGATAGTGATCAATCTGGATGTATGCATGGCAAAACGGAAGAAAAGCTTAACAGAGCTGGCCGGGGAAGTGGATATTACTTTGGCAAATCTTTCTATATTAAAGAACAATAAGGCTAAGGCTGTCCGGCTGTCCACTTTGAACGCCATCTGTAAGGCCCTTGACTGCCAGCCGGGAGATATTCTGGAGTATGTGAAGGATGAAGACGGGGATATGGAGCCGCCTGCAGCGGCGGAATGAGAGGAAATATGGTACAGGGAAAATTTACGGGTACGGATTATGGAATCGTCAATGTGCAGATGGAAAAAGAGAAAAGGGTTCCTGTGGACGAACACAGGGCTTTTATGCGACATAATTTTTCATTCTTCGGAGGAATCAGCGTGCTTTATGCCCTGTTCTTTACCTTCTGCCTCTATCGCAACACATCAGGGGTCACCTTCCCTTTTTTCGTGGCTGGAACCCTCGTCTGTTTTTCCTTATGTATGAAAAGGTCAGGGGTTCCATGGAAAAAAGGAAGCAGCTTTTATCTGGCGAGTATCCTGCTGCTGGGGATATCGGTATTTCTGACTGATAACGGAGCCATCCTTTTCATGACACAGGCGGGCATCGGCCTTCTGTTCCTGTGTCTGGCGTTGCATCAGTATCTGGACGATGAAAAGTGGGATTTCCCTAAATTCCTGTGCATCATTGGGCAATGCCTGCTGGAGACGATAGCGAGTATGGGATATCCGATCAGCGATGGGAACGCTTGGCTTCTGGATCGGGAAAAGGGTGGAAAATCGGGAAAAGGTCGTTATGTGTTCTTGGGAATTCTGTGTTTAATCCCTCTGCTTTGCGTGATCTTGACGCTGTTGATCAGCGCGGATCGTGTTTTCCGTCATCTGGCAGGGCGGTTTGTGAAGTATATGGATCTGTGGAAGGCGGGGGAGATCCTGTGCCTGACGGTAATGGCATTCTGGTGCTTTTACAGCTTTATCGCCATGCTGAACAGGCGGGCGCTCCGGGAGGAGTGCGGGGAAAGGAAGAAGCAGGAACCAATCCTCGCGGTGACAGTCACAGGCGTTTTGGCTGTGATTTACGTGATTTTCTGCAGTATTCAGGTGGGCTGCCTGTTCCTGGGCCAAGTAAACGGATCCCTGCCCGACGGATATACCTATGCATCTTATGCGAGGGAGGGATTTTTCCAGCTCTTGTGGGTCTGCATCATCAATCTGGCCATTGTTTTAACCTGTCTGTCCCTCTTCGGGGAGAGTAGGGTATTGAAGGGACTGCTGGCTCTGATATCGATGTGTACCTGTATTTTGGCGGCGTCCAGCGCCTATCGCATGATCCTGTATATCAGCGTATATAAACTGACGTTCCTGCGGATTCTCGTGCTATGGGCTCTGGGAGTGATCGGGCTGATGCTGGCGGGAATCTTTCTGCGGATCTTTCGTCCTGCCTTCCCGCTGCTGCGTTATCAGACGGCGGTAGTAACGGTGTGTTATCTATTCCTGGCCTTTGCAAAGCCTGACTATTGGATTGCCAGTTATAACTGTAGCCTGTCGGCGGAGTTTGAAGAAAACGAGGATGGCTGGCGATACTCGGAGGATTACCAGTATTTGTTAAGCTTGTCGGCTGATGCAGCCCCTGTGCTTCTTTCGGAGGAAGGGATAACAGGTTTTTCAGAGGAACTGGAAGGCTATTGTCGCAGAATGGAGGATAAGGCGAATTCCTGCGGTATAAGGAGCTTCAATCTATCTAGGTATCTGGCCGGAAAAGCGCTGGAGAATAGGGAAGGGAACGGTTAAATTTCTGTGCGGAGCTTTCCGTCCGGCAGCATGGTGAACAGTTATATTGCAAAATAACCGTCCAGACTGTCTGAACGGCTATTTTGCATCTATTTCCAGGGTTTTTTTACATAAATAAGTGATTGACAGAGCGGCATGAATATCGTATTATAGTTGCAGACACAAAATATTCACATTTTATCAACCAAATATTAATGAAGGCAGGGGATGTATACTCATGAAAAAGAAAATTGCAGCAGCAACAGCGATGCTCATGGCTCTTGTTCTCACAGCTTGTTCCGGTGGCTTTGACGCTTCTAAATACGTGAACGGCGTATTGAAGAATATCTATCTGGGAGATTCCGCGGATTACAGGGAGTTGGTAGATATTACGGAAGAGGAAGCATATCAGGAATACGAACAGGGAATTGAAGTGGAAGCAGATTTCTTTCTTCAGTATTATGGCCTGGATTCCGTATCAGACGGTGTGTATCAGCAGATCGTTGATATGTATAAGGAAATCTATTCCCATTCTAAATTTGAGGTGAAAGAAGCTGTTAAAAACGAAGATGATTATAATGTGGAAGTGCTGATCAGCCCCATTGACATCATTGTAAACAGCGAAGATGATATCACGAATGCTGTTAACGAGTTCATCGAGACGGCTAACCCGGACGACTATGCGGATGAAGCGGCGGTAAATGATGCGCTGGCCCAGCTGGTGATCGATGTGATCAAGGGGAACATGTCCAACTTGGGATATCAGGATCAGAAGTCTGTTATCGTCAAGGTGGAAAAGGATGCTTCCGGATACTATGGATTGGCCGATAATGCGGTGAGCCTTCTGGATCAGGATATAATCGCATATTAATATCGCGTTAAGATTTCTGGAAACTACATAAAGGAAAGCAGGGAGAGATTGGCCGAAACGCCCGTCTCTCCCTTTTACTATGAAAGCCCTGGACGGCGATGGGAGCGATTCCTGATTTGAGCGCCCACGAAAGCGGGCAGATGGGAGCAAGGATGACAAAAGAAGAACGGACAGAACGGATATTAGAAAAACTGGACGAAAGATATGGAACTACAAAGGAAGGATTCTTCCATCGGCAGGACTGGCAGCTGTTGGTGGCGATTATGCTGAGCGCGCAGAGTACAGATAGGCAGGTGGACGAAGCTCTTCCAGCGTTGTTTGACCGATTTCAAACTGCTCAGGATGTGGCGGACGCTCCCGTGGAAGAGATTGAACGTTATATCCGCTCTGTTGGACTTTATAAAATGAAGGCCAGGAACATGAAGAAATGCTGTACGCAGATTGTGGAGGTGTATGGAGGAAAGGTTCCGGACCGTCTGGAAGAGATATTGAAGCTGGCGGGAGTGGGAAGGAAGACGGGAACCCTGTTTCTGGCGGATGCTTACGGGATCCCGGGTGTAACGGTGGATACCCATGTGTTTCGCATTTCCAGAAGGTTGGGCTGGGCTGTGGGAAAGAATCCTCAGGAAGTGGAACAGGAACTGATGAAGGCGCTTCCTGTGGAGCATTGGAATCGGATCAATTTTCAACTGATCTATTTGGGCCGGGAAATCTGCACCGCCCGGAAGGCATATTGCGAGAAATGTCCTCTTCAGATTTGGTGTAAAACCGGCGGATGGGAAGAAGCGCCGTCATGCTCAGCAGACAGCGCATTGTAAGACACTCTCGGCGGCAGGCGCCGTTTTTAGGTGTCCGCCAGTTCGGAAAGGATATGGCGGACATCATCGCCCATTCGTATGAGTGCGGCGGAGGAAGGCATTTCCATGCCATGGATCAGACCGTTTCTAGCATTGCGAAGGGAAGCAAGCCTTTCAAGACTTTCCCTGCTGAGCACTTTCATGCGTTTCAGGCTGTTGATATTAAAGGGGCCGCGGGCTTTGGAGTTGTTCTTTGCAATGAGTCTGCCCAATACGGTTTCCAGGCTGATCCAGGGTTTGAGGAAGTATTCACAGGCCTGCTGCTGCCCTTCGGACTGTGTCCGTAGGGGAGACAGTTCCAGATATAGCAGATAGCGTTTTTCGTTTCCACAGATGATCTGGTCGATGAGCTGTTCTGAAACGGTGCGTTTATCGCCGGAAAGCCTGGTGGATTTCAGAATTGGATCCAATTCTCTGGCGTTGGCGGCCTTTAGACGGTTGAGGAGGCGGAGCAGCAGCTCCACATTGCCCATCCGGGGCTCCAGATCCTGTTTCCCATAACGGGTGCGTAGATAGTTGTACAGATAGGCTGCCAGGTCGTATTGATTCCGGAAGGAAGCGTTTTTACTCTGCAGCCTGGCATCGCCTGCCTTCTGGAGACGTTCCAGAGCGATTTCACCTGTCAGGACGAGTCCGTTGAGTTCATCCAGGATGGATAACTCCTCTTCCGAAATGGCCCCTTGCAGGGGCTTGTATACCAGATCATGTTCCACTTCGCTCCATGCATGCATCAATACGGAGGCAACCTGAATTTCGATGCGCACAGGAGCGTATTTTTTTTGGCCTTTTTCCAGCCGTTCATCCGGAATTCCAATTCGGTAATGGGTAGCCCAATAGCCGGAAAACCGTTTGTTGAAAGAAGGCTGACGGGACTGGGCCGGGAATTTACGGGTATCATATACCAAAAACAGATTATTGATGACCTGCTCGGCCTTGGCCCGGTCGCCTGGGAAATAAAGGGAGACGCGCACGCCGGTAAGGTCGGCGATATCAGCATAGATCTCACTCATATTTTTATAGGGAGTTTCCCTCTCGTCATTGCGTTGGGAAACTTTTGCTTTCAAACGGGAGGGGCTTTTGGCCCGTGAAGTGACCATGGCCCGGATACCGGAAGAGCGCAGGGCGTTGCCTAATAGATCTTCTGCAATTCGCCCTGCCGTCTCATAGAAATTAATTTTCTTTTTATAATTTTCTATAAATTGATTGATCAGATCCATTTGTGTCCTTTCCAAGATACGATCTAAAAATTTGGAACTATATGATTAGAGTTGGAAGAATACGCATAAAAATTATTTGGATTCATGCAGATAAGGTATGTAAACCAATAGTAAGTATAGCATACAAAAAAGATAGGAACAAGTATCGTATCATTGGCTGGGAAAACAGGCTTTAAACCGCCGCAGGCCACACCCTGTCTGGATTTTGACCGGAGGC
>CANSTU010000062.1 GCA_947650005.1 uncultured Lachnospiraceae bacterium | reverse complement strand
ATGGTGAATCGTTCCTGCGGTTGCAGCGGGGCGCCATCAGGCTTGGGAACAGAAAGAATGAGATAGAATGCAGCAGTATTTTTGAAAGATACATTCATTCCGAATGACATTGTTCACAATCAATGATATAATTTCTCACAGGCAAACCTGTTTTTCTTATGAACCTGTTTACTCTATGGACTAATTTGCTTTATAGACTTGTCTTATGAATATGGCGCCTGCGGCAAAGCATGCCCGGTACGCATTTTAGTTCGCGGCGCGCGGAAAGGTAAGGATATTAATATGGAAATCGAAAAAAAATTCACGGTCAGAGAACTCCCCTCCGACCTGGAACGCTACCCCAGCCATTTGATTCAACAAGCCTATCTAAACACGGATCCAGTGATCCGAATCCGGAAAGAGGACGATTCCTATTATCTCACCTACAAGGGAAAGGGGCTTCTTGCCCGGGAGGAATATAACCTACCTTTAACCGAAAAGGCCTATGAACATTTGCTGCCAAAAGCGGACGGAAAGGTCATTTCCAAACGTCGATACCTGATCCCTTTGGAGCCCTACACCATTGAACTGGATGTGTTCCACGCCCCATTCGCCCCCCTGGTCATTGCGGAAGTGGAGTTTCCCACCACGCAAGAGGCTCTCGCGTTCCAGCCGCCCGAATGGTTCCTGGAAGATGTAACCATGGATCCAGCCTACCACAATTCCACGCTCAGCGCCCTGAAACCGACTTAAGGTTACGTCCGCATGCTGCAGCCAAAATCCAATCTCCGGCAGTACAACAATTGAAACATCATCGGCTCAGGCCCAACAGGATCCCGCCCGGTCAGGAGCGCCCCGGAAAGGGACATGACAGCCGCCCTATGTTTTTGAGTGCATTTCGCGCCATGTAGATGAGACCTGCTTCCCTGGAGAGCCTCTGCTCGACTGGGAAGCGCCTAGGGCTCATCGAAATGTCCGGCGCGATGGCACTCAAAAACATAGGGCGGCTATCATGTCCCTTTCCGGGGCGCTCCTGACCGGGCGGGATCCTGTTGGGCCTGAGCCGATGATGTTTCAATTGTTGTACTGCTAACACCCGGCGTTCTTTCCGTTGTCAGCTTTACCTGGCACTCACCTGAAGCAGCTTGGTCTTCAGCTCGTTTTCCATCCGGCTCATTTCCACTTCGGCTTCCTGACGCTTCTGTCTGCCTTCCTGCTGAATGCGCATAACCTCGTCCAACGTGGAGATCAGGGACTCATTTGTCATCCGCAGGGTTTCCATATCCACGATCCCCCGTTCCGATTCCTTTGCCGTTTCCATGGTGGCAGTTTTCAGCGTTGCCGCATTTTTCCGTAACAGCTCATTCGTCATATCCGTGACCTGCCGCTGTGCCGCCGCTGCCTGGGTGGAATGCTCCACGCCCAGGGCCAGCACCATCTGGCTCTTCCACAGCGGAATGGTATTCACCAACGTGGACTGAATCTTCTCAACCATCAGCGTATCGTTGTTCTGTACAAGGCGGATCTGTGGAGCCGTTTGAATAGAGATCATGCGGGTTAGTTCCAGATCGTGCAGCTTCTTTTCAAAACGGTTGCACATTTCACTCAAATCTCTCGCTTCCTGTGCATCCTCGGGAAGGCCGCTGCGCTGTGCCTTTTCCTGTATCCTGGCGAGTTCACCCCCGCGTACCTCGTGTAACTTCTTTTTTCCCGCAAGTATGTACATGGACAATTCCTTGAAATAGGTTTTGTTCAGTTCATACATCTTGTCCAACGTCGCCGCATCCTTCATGAGCTGCATTTGATGCCCTTCCAGGACCTGGCAGATTCGATTGATATTGGACTCCGCCTTGGCATATTTTGCCTTCATAGCCGTGATTTTATTAGAAGTCTTCTTGAAAAATCCCAGAAGCCCTCTCTCTTCTTCCGCATCGAAACTTTTCAGTTCCGTCACAACACTGCCCAACAGATCTCCCACCTCGCCCAGATCCTGTGTTTTCACGTTATCCAAGGCCTTTTCGGAAAAATCCGCCATCTTCTTCTGCGCACCGGCTCCGTACTGGAGGATCATATTGGAATTTTTCAGATCGATCTGGTTCGCAAAGCTGGTAACCACCTGTTTTTCTTCTTCATTGAGGATACTGTCATCCCAGACCGGTTCCATCGGTTTTTCTTCCTGCCATACCGCAGGCTGCGCCGGCTCTTCCCGAAACGGTTCCAGCGTCAAGGTAGGGGTGGCAGTAAAATCTTTAAAATCTTCACTCATATGGCTGCTCCTTTATGATTTATCTACATTTCCGGCTTCAATCCCTGCTCCGTAAGCCCTTCCTGCGCCAGCATGGTCTTCAATACCGATATATCCGTGGACACGTCCCAAGCTGTATCCTCAAACAGACTGTCGAGAATCTTTTCAAAAGCAATATTCAACGTGTCCAACGTTTTCTCGATCTCCTGCTTTCCATTCTGAATATTGTCCCCCTGAACCGGCTGACGATCCAGCTCTTCATAGGCATCTAAAAGCTTCACCGTAGTAGGTAGGTAATAGTCCATAAATTTTCTCAGGTCGTCCACATATTCCGGATGCTCTTTTACCCTTTGGAAAATCTTTTCCACGATCATCTGCATATGCGAAATTTTATTGGAAATCTCCTCGCCAGGTATGGCATCGTTGCTCTCTTTGATCTTTTCTATATAAGCGTTCCCCCTGTCGATCATTTCCTTCACTTCATCCGTTAATCCCGCAGTCTCCTTCTGATACGTCCTGCGGTCCTCCAGTTCCTTGCGCTGACGCTCTTCCAGCTGCATCTGGCTTTCTTCATACTGCCGATACGTCTCATGGCTTACGATCAGGCAGGTTTCCTGCCGGTCCAGATGTCCCTGTTTAAACCATCCCTTCCCGATCAGTCTGCGAAGGTCACGGCGGACATACTTCTCATTTTTTCCTACCGCATCGGCCAATTCCTTGATGCTGCAGTAGGTTCTCCCTTTCAGGCCGTCCACATACCTGCGGAAGCGCCTCACACGTCCCAGCAGCGTCGTCCCCTTCCATGCCATCACCGATGAGCCAGCGAACAGGCCGCCCATAATCAGCACCGGCGCCAGAGGAACCCAATTTCCGACCAATGCAACGATAGCCAGGATGATCAGTACCATAGCGCTCAGCCCGGATACGGTATAGCCGATTGCAGATAAAGCCGTCCCTCCTGCCTGTATACCGAAAGTTTTTGCAAACAGCGGATGCTGCATCAGGCTGGTTCCCACATTTTTCACCGCACGCTGTACGTTCTGATATCCCCTGTTCATGGGATAGTTCCCGGCAAAATTCCCTCTGCCCCCTCCTGGATTCCCTTGGGGATAGCCGGCTCCTGCATTCCCTCCGCCTGGATAATACCCGCCCGGCTGCCCGTTTCCATAAAGGCCATCCCTATATTGATGATTCCCTTGCAGGTTTCCCGCATAAGAACCGTTTGTATACTGACCGTTCCCATAGGGCCCTTGCCCAAACCCAGGATTTCGATCCCATCCGTTCGCCTGTCCGCCCTCAAACCCCAGATTCTTCCGGATGTTCCTGCTGATATTGTCCAGCCCGTCCGATACCGTACGACTGATATTCGCGTTCAACTGCCGAAAATCCTGGGAATTCACTGCTCGATCCACCATATCCCGGATATCGTTCCCTAAATCCCTGAATCCATTTTCAAAGTCTGTCCATTCATTATTGTCCATTGCTCAGCCTTTCAGAAACGCGACGCATACCGTCCTGTCGTTATTTACCGCAGTACGACCCAATCCGATGAAAATATGCCGTCGTATTTATACACCTCTACATATTACAGGCGCTGCCTGTGATACTGTCTTTCTAAAAAATTTGAATCGCAGCTTTCAACTTCAGCCGCTATACCTGCATTTTGGCGTCCTTATGCAGACACTCAAACCGAGCAGGAAATTCACATGGGTAAATTATATATGATAAATTTCCAAAAATCAATGTGATCAGAAAATCTTTAGATTATATTAATGAAAATAGATAACAGTTCAGTCAGGTCCATCCATTTACTGCACGGGCGTTCGGAAACGCGGCGGTTGTCATGCATCCAGCCCGCCTGGCAACGATTAGGAAGTCAAGATTTCCCTCACTGAAAGTCAGTTTCGCAATAGCTATTTTATGCCGAATATAGTATAATACCCTTTGTCTGTCCGAATACGGCTATCCCGCCGTCTACAATAAAAAAGGGAAACCGCCTATTTCATACGCGCGTCTGGACGCGCAGATAGGAGAACTCATGAACAAAAAGTTATTTGCAGACAAAAACGGCTTTTACAGCCAGATCATCAAGCTGGTCATCCCAATCGTTGTCCAAAATCTGCTCAGCGCGGCTGTCAGTTCAGCGGATGTGGTCATGCTCAATTATGTGGGGCAGTCCTCCATCTCCGCCGTGTCTCTGGCTGCCCAATATGCCAGCATTCTTTTCATGGTTTATTATGGGCTGGGGACGGGAGCCACCATGTTGTCCGCGCAATATTATGGAAAGGGCGATATGCGCGCCATCCGAGTGGTGGAGGGAATTGCCCTGCGGTTTTCCATCCTGATTTCTTTGTTTTTTGCAGGAATGGCATTCTTTGCGCCGCATTTGATGATGAAGCTTTTCACAAACGATCCTGAACTGATCCAGTTGGGTTCCATCTACCTGCGCTATATGAGCGTCACCTATCTGTGCTGGGGTGTGATAGAGGTTTACCTATCCATTCTGCGCAGCATCGGCCGGGTAACGGTCAGCATGGTGTTGAACATTATGGCATTTTCCCTGAATATCATCCTGAACGCGGTATTCATTTTCGGTCTCTTCGGCGCACCGAAGATGGGGGTGGCCGGCGTAGCTCTGGCAACTGCATCTTCCCGGGTGATCGAGCTGATCGGCTGCATCCTCGTTTCTCTTTTCAGCAAGGATATCAAACTCAACCCTGCTTACATATTCCTGCGTAATAAGTTGTTGTTCCAGGATTTCATCCGTCTGTCCCTTCCCGCTCTGGGCAATGATATCAGCTGGGGAGTGGCTTTCTCCATGTATTCCGTCATTCTGGGTCATCTGGGCACGGATGCGGTGGCAGCCAATTCCCTGGTTATCGTAGTGCGGAATTTCGGCACCGTCCTGTGTTTCGGCGTAGCCAGCGCCGGTGGGATCCTGCTGGGACAGGTCATCGGTGAAAACAGGCTGGAAGACGCCAGGAAAAATGCCTCCCAGCTCATGAAGCTTACCGTTCTTACCGGCGCTATTGGCGGGCTTTTGATCCTGGTGGCAACGCCCTTTGTGTTGGATTATGCCTCTCTCTCCGATACCGCCATGCACTATCTCAAATATATGCTCCTGATCAATACCTACTATGTAATGGGTGCGGCGGTCAATACCACCTTGATCGCCGGTGTATTCCGGGCAGGAGGGGACAGCCGGTTCGGTTTTATCTGCGACACTATTGACATGTGGGTTTATGCGGTTCCTCTAGGCTTTTTCTCCGCCTTTGTGCTGAAACTGCCCGTAATGTGGGTATATTTCCTGCTGTGTACGGACGAATTTGTGAAATGGCCCTGGGTGCTGAAGCATTATAAGAGCGGAAAATGGCTGAAAAATATTACCAGGGACGACCTGTTCGCTGATTCTTCTCCGGACGCTTCCGTATAATAATCGAATAACAGCATCGGAGGGCCTTCTGCGAAAAAGAAAGCCTCCGGCCATCCCATAAAAGATCCAGGCTGGAATATCCCGTTCATTCCAGCCCGGATCTTTTTTCGTCCATTCCGCCTTTGATGCAGGAGACTTAACTAATTGCGGAAAAAATCGTTCTACATCTGATCTATGCCGCGTGTTTTTTACGGCATGGAATTGAAGTTTTCACGTTAATCCCCATCTACCCGCCTTTGCAGGCAAACTATGTACAGGAAACATCGTTTTCTATCAAATTAAAGTTCACATGTAAACTTCCATCTATCCGCTTTAGCGACATCCAAATCAGGCTGAGGTAACTCTCGTTTCCTGTGAGCCCTTCAAATTCACGCGATACTGGAAGACGTCTATCTTGGCCATCGCTCCCTTTGTTCCATCAAAGCTTCGAATGGATTATGGGGCTCCTGCTGGTACCAATATGCCACCGTCGCCACATCGTCCTGCCGCTCAAACAGGCCTCCATGGGATACTCCGATCTGCTGAATCGTCACGCGGATATCCTCTGAAAACAGGATCGGATCCATAATGTGCCAGCGATAAAAACTTCGCTGCGGCATCTGGTCATCATTATGATAATCGTTATGCAGGAAGGTATCGTGATGAGAATAATAAGGATATCCAAGAAACGGTGTACAAAAGGTATTTTCCACCGTCTTCCCGTCCACCTGGGAAGCAAAGCTCCATGCTCCTCCGAAGTAATCCTCCGTACCCGTCCCGCAAATGGTGGGATATTCCACATCCCCATCCAGATAAAATTTTACTTCGCCTTCCCCATACCAATACCGTTCCAAAGTGGTTAAAGCCATATAAGTCCCTACATACTGCCCGCATCCGCGCACACCGTCCAGAATACAGTAATCCTTCTGCTTTTCCGTGATCCGCTGACGCCTCCACTTGGCATGAAAATATCCCAAATTTTCCGGCAGATCATCCAGGAGGCAGTAATCTATCTGATAGAAAAAAGCCGGAATGGCCTCATCACCCTGATTTTCCACGGTTATCTTGGCCTTTTTTCCAAATGGCATGGGAAAATAACAGTTAAATCCCCTCGTGGGGTTCACCACAATAGGCATGGAGTTCACTGGATAAGATATACCGAACCCACAGCAGAAAAAATCTCCCAACGGGCTTTCCACGGAAGGCGCCTCTTCTCCGTCCCAGTACATTCGCAGCACCAGGTCACGGAGCACATACCGATTTCGGTCGCTGGTACGATCCGTAACCGTAATCCATATATGCTGAATCATCCCAGGCCCTTCCATTTCGGCCAACGTGACCGTCTCTCCTGGAGCAATCTGAGGAATACAGGGCGAACCCTTTCGGCTTGGCCCAAGTCCGCTCGATGCCATTCCGCCTCTCCCCTTTTCTCCGTTTCTGTTTTCCCAGTTAATCGCCCTGCTTCGTCCCTTCTTCAGAAGGGGAAGACTTTCCATTCCGAATCCGAACATTTCATCACCCATCCTTTTTCTATTCTCATTCCCGCCGGCCTTCTATGCATGACATCGGCGGCGTGTGAAAGTAATACAATATAATTATATCAGGTATCCTATGCGCATGGCAACCGCCATACGCCAACTCAAGCGCAGAGCTACGCATTTAAACCATTGCTGCTCGTATCCGGCAGAGCCACGCCCGAAAAGGAGCAGCGACTTAAATGACGTTGCCCTGAATCTAAACACATCAACTATTGACAACCCTGGAACGGTTAGGATATAATAACGCCATGTCGCAAGACATGTAAATTTAGAAATCTTTGGGATTTTTGTTTTACAAATTAGGGTGCGGCATATATTTTTAGTTTATTTCCAATAAGCGGATATGGCGGAATTGGCAGACGCGCTGGATTTAGGTTCCAGTGGGAGACCGTGCAGGTTCGAGTCCTGTTATCCGCAGTTTATGGCACGAAATTGAACCAGCGCAGGTTAGGTATTTCGTGTAGACATGAGAAAATCCCGTATTTTCGCCAATTGGCGTGAATATGGGGTTTTCTATATTCTTATTCCATCCCTACATTATCATTAATCTATCTGCTGGCGAGATCAGCATGCAATCATCTCTGAATGCGGCATCACAATCTAAGAGAAAGCCGCCGTTTCATCGCACAAGTTTTTTTGCTTTCTTCCAGATCATTCCATACGCTTTCCTAAGCCCCAGTGAAACGCACAAATCGGAGGGTAGGACCGGGATATTCCTGCTTTTATCCTGATAAGCCTCGGCCTTTCCGAAAAAAGTCTGATTAACATTCGCAATATACTTCCATCGCCCTAGCCGCGAATCCCGCTGTTTTCATACCTGCGGCGTTGTCCATCTTCTCCCTAAAATTGCCTTCAGCGCACCTCTTTCCCAAAGAAGCCAGAAGTCTTCCTGGAGCAGGTATAACAATGTTTTGAGATATAACCCTGCAGTTCTTTTATCTCTTCCTATACCGCCACGGTGCCCCGATCGTTCAAGAAGGGATTTCGAAAAGATACTTTTCGCTTGACAAATACCCTATAGGGGTATATTATTTGTTCAAGAGGATACCCCGATGGGGTATTTTAGAATTGATAGCCTTCCATTTTTTCATAATAGGCAAAGATTGAAAATAAAATTTTCAATCTCCCTGATCTGTATGCCCGCTAAAGCGGGCAGATGGGAGCAAGATTGAAAATAAAATTTTCAATCTCCCTGATCTGTATGCCCGCTAAAGCGGGCAGATGGGAGCAAGATTGAAAATAGAATTTTCATCCTCCCTAATTTGTATGCCCGCTAAAGCGGGCAGATGGGAGCAAGTATGAATAAAAACAGCTCATGCAAAGCGGCTTTTATTCGCATCGGTGTTTGTACCTGCGGCACAGACATCCTGTAAGCGTACAGAGTGTCCCTGAAATGCATTCTGGCGAGCAAGGCACCAAGAAGATAAGGACTCACAGAAAAGGCGCCGCAGGCATGAGTGGAAACTTAAAGGTCCATTTCAGGCTTTTATATTGAAACAGTATCGCAGGTACCACCTGCGATATCCTGGGAGATGCATATGAATCAGGAACATTTGGAAAAAGAACCCGTTATTGAGGCAAGCTGCTGTCATCAGAAGGCTGTTCCTCGCAGCGAAGAAGCCTTGAGGAATCTAAAAAACAGACTGAGCCGGATGTCCGGACAGTTGAATGGCATCAGCCGGATGCTGGATGAGAATCGCTATTGCGGCGACATCCTGATACAGGTTTCCGCCGTGGAAAATGCGCTGCAGGCCTTTGGTTATCTCATTCTCCAGGAACACATGGAAACCTGTATGGTGGAAGAAATACGCAAGGGAAATCTGGATATCGTGGAAGAAGCGTTTGAATTGATGAAGAAACTGAAATAATAGTATTGTCTTATCCCACCAAAGGAGATTAACAGACCATGAAAACAGAGAAATATGATGTCACAGGGATGACCTGTGCCGCCTGTCAGGCCAATATTACACGGAATGTTGGGAAGCTTGACGGCGTATCGAACGTAAACGTGAGCCTACTGGCCAACCAAATGACGGTGTCCTATGAGGAAGAAAGCCTGTCCGATCAGGATATCATTCAGGCCGTCGCCAAAATCGGCTATGGCGCTTCTCTCCATGGAGGAGATAAAAAGGACGGCCCTCACTCAGGCGATACCGTAACGGGAAGTATCGGGAAGGAATGGCAGGATCGTAAGGACCGCACACAGCACAACCAGGAAGCAATGAAAAAGAGACTGGTGTCTTCCGTCCTTCTGCTCATTCCTCTCATGTATGTCGCTATGGGGCATATGATGTATCTTCCTGTCCCTGGTATTTTCCTAGGGATGGAAAACGCAATGATTTCGGCTCTCACCCAGCTTCTTCTATCCGCGCCTGTCCTTTTCATTAACCGACATTTTTTCCAGAACGGATTCAAGGCGCTTATGATGCGCGCCCCCAATATGGATTCCCTGGTTGCGGTGGGTTCCTCTGCATCTTTCCTTTATGGGGCCTTTGCCATGTACCGTATGGCATATGGTTTTGGCCATGGAAACATGGAACTGGTACATCAGTATGCCCATGATTTGTACTTTGAATCCGCGGCCATGATCCTCACCCTAGTCACCGTAGGAAAATATCTGGAGGCTCGCTCCAAATCCAAGACCTCGGATGCGCTGGGTAAATTGGTGGATCTGGCTCCCAAAACAGCCACTATCTTAAGGGATGGTCAGGAAGTCATCATTTCCGCTGAACAGGTTACGGCGGGTGACATCGTCGTCATCCGTCCAGGCATGAGCATCCCAGTGGATGGAGAGATTACGGAAGGCAACGGCTATCTTGACCAATCCGCCATCACTGGGGAAAGCATCCCCGTGGAAAAGGGGCCTGGGGATACGGTCATTTCCGCCACCATTAACCAAAACGGTTCCTTTCGGTTCCGTGCCTCCCGCGTGGGCGACGATACGACGCTGGCACAGATCATCCGTTTGGTGGATGAGGCAGGAAACTCCAAAGCACCTATCGCCAGGCTTGCTGACCAGGTAAGCGGTATCTTTGTCCCTGCGGTCATCGTCATCTCACTGGTTACGGCCGTCTGTTGGCTGGCTGCAGGCGCAAGCTTTGAGTTCGCCCTTTCCTCCGCAATCGCCGTCCTCGTCATCTCCTGTCCCTGTGCTTTGGGTTTAGCCACGCCGGTGGCGATCATGGTGGGGACTGGGAAGGCTGCTGAATACGGCATCCTGATCAAGTCTGCGGAGAGCCTGGAAAACCTGCATTCCATCGATACCATTGTATTGGATAAAACAGGAACCATCACCTCAGGCCGCCCTTCCGTAACCGATATACTGGTGCTGGAGCCATCCTTGAATAGGCAGGCGTTCCTGGCCCAGGCCGCAGCCATAGAAGCCGGAAGCGAACATCCCCTCGCCCAGGCTGTGGTTGAGCAGGCCAAGCGGGAGGGCCTTACCCTTCCTGCCTCCTCCGATTTCTCAGCCACCGCTGGAAGGGGCGTGAGGGCTGTTGTGGACGGACGTCTCTGTCACGCCGGAAACCCGGCATATATGGAAGAAGTGCTGGATCTCTCCCGAAAAAAAGAGTATCCTGCCATACAAGATCAAATGAACCGTTTCTCTTCTCAGGGAAAAACCCCACTCTTGTTCGCACAGGACGGACAGATTGCTGGAATCATTGCCGTTGCGGATACCATACGGGAATCCAGCAGGGAAGCGATCCGTACCTTCCATGAAATGGGGCTGCGTGTGGTCATGCTCACCGGGGATAACCAAATCACGGCTTCCGCCATTCGACAGGAGTTGGGGATCGGTGAAGCTATCGCCGATGTGCTCCCCACCGAGAAGGAAGCCTGCATCCGCTCCCTGCAGGAAAAAGGGGCAAAGGTTGCAATGGTGGGGGACGGCATCAACGACGCTCCTGCCCTCACCCGGGCGGATATCGGCATAGCCATCGGTGCCGGGACGGATATCGCCATCGACTCGGCCGATGTGGTGTTGATGAAGGATTCCCTCTGCGATGTGGCGACGGCTATCCGGCTGAGCCACTCGGTCATCCGCAATATCCGGATGAACCTCTTCTGGGCCTTCTTTTATAATATCCTGGGGATTCCGGTGGCTGCCGGCGCTCTCTTCCCGGCCTTTGGCCTGCGCTTAAGTCCCATGTTCGGCTCCGCAGCTATGAGCCTAAGCTCCGTCTGCGTGGTCACCAATGCTCTTCGTCTGCGCTTCTTCAAGGCCGGGCAGACCGGATCCTCCCCAGCAAAAACAGAGCCGATCCCGGCCCAGCCGGAGGGGATACAAGCCGCCGCCTGCCATATGCCCGTACAGGCGGCCGGCCAGGAATGTGTTAACATGGGCTGCCCCGTGCAGCCCGATCAGAAAGGAGAACCTATCATGAAAAAAGTACTCAATGTGGAAGGAATGATGTGCGCGCACTGCCAGGCTCATGTGCAGAAGGCTCTTGCAGCTGTGGAAGGCGTAGCCGGAGCAGAAGTGGATCTGGAAGCCAAGCAGGCCACGGTAACCCTGCAGGCCGATGTGGCCGATCAGGTGCTCATGGATGCCGTGACCGAAGCGGGATATACGCCGGTGAGCTGTACCACATTCTAATGTCAAGGAATCTTCTCTCCTCCAACTTCGCATGAAAAAGCAAGGGCTGTTATAAAAGACCGCCATTTCCGGCAAAGTGACAGCAGACATCCTGGCCAATCTATTGCAACGCGCTCATAGATTGCCACGGTCCTATTTCCAGAATCAGGGAGAACCGCAATAAAGCGGGGCGGCCGGTTTTTACACATCGTGCATAAACCGGCCGCCCCGCTTTGCATTCTATTCTATTACAGGATGACCACCGGCTTGATCAGATCCTTCGGCTTATCCTTCATGAGCAAGAGAGCCTCTTCCATGTGTTCAAAACCGTTGAAACGGTGGGTCAGCAATTTAGAGGTGTCCAAACGGCCTGTCACCATTAACGAAGCCAACTTTTCCATGCGCAGGCGGCCGCCCGGCATCAGACCTCCGCGAATCGTCTTGTGGCCCATGCCGCATCCCCATTCCACCCTCGGAACATTGATATTGTCGCCGGATCCCAGATAATTCACATTGCCGATCACGCCGCCCGGCTTCAACATCCTGACAGCCTGGGAGAAGGTGTTCACATCGCCTCCCGCGATGACCACACGATCCACTCCTGCTCCATGGGTTTTCTCCATGATCTGCTCCACCAGGTCGCCGTCGCGATAATTGATGATATCCGTAGCGCCATATGCCTTAGCCGCTTCCACGCAATTGCTCCTGGAGCCCACCGCATACAGGCGGGAAGCGCCCCGTAACGCTGCCCCGGCTACAGCCATCAGGCCCACAGGCCCGATTCCGATTACACAGACGGAATCGCCGAACGCCACATCGGCCAGCTCCACTCCATGGAACCCCGTGGGCACCATATCGGAAAGCATCACCGCATCCGCAGGATCCAGGCAGTCAGGCAGCAACGCCAGATTGGCATCCGCCTCGTTTACATGAAAATATTCCGCAAAGACCCCATCCTTAAAATTGGAAAACTTCCATCCGGCCAGCATACCGCCCGAATGCATGGAATATCCATTCTGTGCCTCCAGAGAGCCCCAATCAGGCGTGATTGCGGGTACGATCACACGATCGCCCACTTTCAATTCCTTTACCATGGCGCCCACTTCCACCACTTCTCCCACAGCCTCATGGCCCAGGATCATATCATGACGGTTGCCGATCGCCCCTTCCCATACCGTGTGTACGTCAGAAGTACAGGGGGAAACTGCGATGGGCTTTACGATTGCATCCAGAGGCCCGCACACAGGCATATCCTTCTCAATCCAGCCTGTTCTGCCGATTTCCAGCATCGCATATCCTTTCATAAATAACCCTCCTTGAAAATTTGACAAATGTCTGCTTAATTGTGCTTTACATGGAAATAATATCATATAAACATCATCTTTTCAATATGGTATTTTTAGAAATGATTGACATATTTATGATATGTTTATAATATCTTTTTATTTTTAAACAATTTCAAGCCACGCCTCTCACTATACAGGTCATCTTCATATAAAAAATGCCGCGCCTGGATTGACTGGCAATCCGCGGCACGACAATGCTACATAAAGATCTTTTCCCAGGTTTGTATTCCGATTCCAAACCTGCGGCAGCCTAACGCATACATTTCTTCCATTTTAGCACGGGAATCGATCCCTCCCGCCGCTTTGATTTTCACGTGCTCATATTCCTTCACCGCATCCGCCATAATCTCGACCATGCGGCAGTCCGAGGCCCCTGCCCAACCCGTTCCCGTCTTCACATAGTCCGCTCCCCCTTCCGCAGCAGCCCGGCAGGCCAGGCGTATTTCCTGTTCGCAAAGCAGCGGGGCTTCGATGATCACTTTCAGGGAGCAGGGTTCAACCGACCGTTTTATCAGCCCAATTTCCTTTCTTATATCCTCGTATCTCCCATCCCTGAGCCAGGAAAGATTCATGACCATATCAAATTCCCGGCACCCCTGCCGATACAGCTCCTGTGCCTGATATATTTTAACGGCCGTGGAATCCGCTCCGGCCGGAAAACTCACCACGCTCGCCGGTTTGACCTTCTGCTGCCCTTTCAGCAGCCGGGCCACAAAGGAAATCGCATGCGGCATCACGAAAACCGCCGCCAGATCGTTCTCCAGTGCTATTTCGCACATTCTTCGAATTTCCGTCTCCGTATGGATCTGCCGTACACAGCTTATATCCAGCATCCGATATAGTTCCTGATCCCTCATACGAACTCCCGTCTGCCTGCTTTGGCAGGCCTGTAAATTAAGATCCGCAATATCTCGGATTTTGTGGTTACTCCCCTCCGCCTGCTTTAGCAGGCATATAAATCAAGATCTGCAATATCTTGGTTTTTGCGGTTACTCCCCTCCGCCTGCTTTAGCAGGCACATAAATCAAGATCTGCAATACCTTGGATTTTTCGGTTAGTTTCCACCCCTGACAGGGCGATTCCGACCAAAGCCTTCCATCTCAACCTGATAATAACTTCCCAATATCCTCACATAATCCATGCAGACCGGTTCTCCGGAGGGACTGTAGCATACCCGTTCCACCTGAAGCATGGCCGTTCCCACCGGAACAGCCAGGATCTCCGCCTCATAGAAATTTGCCGTAGCTGCCGCAATCACGTCCTTTGTGCGTTCGATCTCAAAGCCGTAATTTTCCTCCAGGAACTGGTACAGGGATACGATCCCCGTTTCCTTTTCCAATCCCTCGGCCAGATGATACGGGATATAATTTTCCATAAAGCATACTGGGTTCCCGTCCGCTTCCTGGATCCTCTGCACATGCACGACCCAATCCGATTGCTGCAGAGCCAGCCGTTTGGCAGCCCGCTCCGGCACACGGCACTTCTCGATGTGCAGTTTCCTCGTGGACACATGATATCCCCTCTTTTTCAGCGTCTCCGTCACGGAATTCACACGGGTATAATCCTGCCTGGCCGAAAAATCCTTCACCAAGGTTCCACGGCCTTGCCGGATATCCACATACCCTTCCTTTTCCAACAACTCCATCGCCTTTCTAACCGTGGAGCGGCTCACTCCATAGATATCCTCCAATTCGGCCTCCGTAGGCATTAGGGATCCCACGCCATATCGCGCTCCCAGGATATCTCCTTTGATCAATTCATATACCTTCCGATATGCCAACGTTCTGCCGTTCATCCCTGGCTCCCATCTGTGCGCAAGGCGCACATTCACATCATGGTCTTTGAAACGTAGTTTCAAATTTGATCCCATCCGTGCACAAAGCGCATACGTCAACTTCCGTCTTCCCGCTTTGAGGAGTACTCAAATCAAGTGAAAGCAACTCCGATTTCTCCTTACGCTTCGCCGATCCGACTGATAATTTTCCGATCGATCCTTCTATAAAAGTACAATGTCATGCATAAAGACATCACTTCCGCGATGGGAAAGGCCCACCACACATTGTTCACATTCCCCGTCCGGGAGAGCAGCCATGCCGTCGGAAGCAGGACGACCAACTGCCTGGCCACAGAAACGCACAGGCTGTACATCCCGTTCCCCAACGCCTGGAATAAGCTCCCCATCACGATGCAGAAGCCTGCAAACAGAAAACTCAGGCTGATGATACGCAGGGCAGGGATGCCGATGGAAAGCATATGGTCGGAAGCCTGGAACATGCCCAACAATTTATCCGGTATTGTCTGGAATACGGCCAAACCCACGACCATAATCCCGACCGCATACATCGCGCTCAGCCTGGTCACATGCTGTACCCGCTTCTTGTTTCTTGCTCCATAATTATATGCCACAATGGGAACCATACCGTTATTCAGGCCAAAAATCGGCATAAACACGAAACTCTGCACCTTGAAATACACTCCAAACACGGCAGTAGCAGTGGACGTGAATTGAATCAGGATCAGGTTCATCCCATAGGTCATCAGGGAACCGATGGCCTGCATAATAATAGAAGGAACGCCAACCGCATAGATCTTTCCAATAATCCTTTTATCCGGTTTAAATCCCCGGACACGAATCCGAATATCCGGATTCTTCTTCAGATTGAAAAATATGGCTAGGCTGCCGGCCACCACCTGTCCGAACACCGTAGCCGCCGCTGCGCCGGCCACTCCCATTTTGGGAAAGCCGCAAAGCCCAAAGATCAGGATGGGGTCAAAAATAATATTGATAATCGCTCCCGTGCTCTGGGTGATCATCGTATACATGGTACGGCCTGTGGACTGCAGCAACTTTTCAAATACCATCTGTACGAACATTCCCACGGAACAGATGCATACAATACTCAGATACGTAACGCCATAGGATACAATTTCGGCATCCTGCGTCTGGCTCAAATAAAACGGCCTGGCCACCAGAAGCCCCACCAGCAGCGTAACCACATAGGAAGCTGCCGCCAGGAAAATCCCGTTGGCAGCCGTGCGATCCGCGCTATCCTGATCCTTTTCCCCCAGGCTTCGGGACAGCAGCGCATTAATCCCCACGCCGGTTCCCGTACCAACCGCGATCATCAGAGACTGAATCGGAAACGCCAGAGATACCGCCGTCAGCGCATTTTCATTGATCCGCGAGACGAAAATGCTATCCACGATATTGTAAAGCGCCTGCACCAGCATGGAGATCATCATGGGAAGCGCCATGGAAAGAAGAAGCTTATTCATCGGCATCGTTCCCATTTTATTGCTTTCCATGCCTCCCTCTTTTTGGATCTCCTCCTGCATTCCTTCCTTTTCTTTCTTTTCCTTGTTCATAAATCCTCCTTTTGTTCTTCCAAATATCCCATGTAACGAATAAAATATTGCATATTTACTTTAATTCTGTCGATCATAGTAGAATTATGAAAGTTTTCCTGCATTTTCCATCCTTTCAGCATGATTTGGAGATAGAAAACTCTGTAACACATTCCTACCAGAAACGGAATAACTGCATCCATTTTTTAGGATAAATATGCCAATAAATATTAATTAACCAGTTAACTTTTTAAAATACCACACTATCGCATAAGATCCTTTCGCCGACAAACCAATAGATAACCAGTTAACCTATATAGTATAAAAGAAAAAAGGCAGAAATGCAAGCGAATTTTCCGGCACATCCAGGGCAATAAAGAACACAAAATATACAGATTCCCTGCACAGTTTCGGATATTTCATCTGCATCCTGCCGTTTATAGCCGCACTAACCGATACGTTCCAGCCGCGCCTTTACTGTCTCGCAAGCTCAGCAATCCCCAAGCTTCTGTTTTCCAAAGGCCGGATCCACAGATGGCTGTCCGCATCCAGCACATTCTGGCAGATTGGCACCCGGCCCTCCTGATCTCTTCCCTTGAGCGTTTCAAAGGTTCCCTCCGATGCCTTCCCATTCCACTCCTGCACGTTTCCGGCCCAGTCCAGGGTCATAATATACATCTTTCCGTCATACAGCCCATCCCTGAAATTCCCCATAATATTCTGAAAATATCGGTTTCCCTCTGCTATTTTCTCTTTATCGATTTCAAACTGTTCATGCCCTTCTCCGTTGGGAAGGTTCGCGCTCCAATTTCCGCGGTAGCTATGGCAGATCAGAACAGGAGCGGGCTGCACGACGCCCTCCTGTCCTGAGACGGACGTCTGTGCGGGCATAGGGTTCAGCAGAGTATTCACCCCGGCCGGAACGCTGCTGCCCTCATAATACATCCGCAGCCACATTCCTTCCCCGTCACGCATGCCTGCCTTCCAGCTTCCGTAATAATATTGATCTCCCCCGTATACCGCAATTCCCATTCCGTCGGGCCGGCTCTGGGCATCCCGTTCCCCATAATAATAGAAGTAACCCGGTTTATCCAAAGAGGCGGACATCTTTCTATAATGTCCCAACCCGCCGAGATCCTGCACAGCCTCCACATTATCCCTGGCCCAGTAATCCATCATTTCGGCCAACATTTCCACATTTGTCTTCTTCACGATTTCCCCGGAAAGGCCATTGGAACTCACTCCGCCCGTCCCTTTCTGCGGATCGTTGCCGGACACTCCCGTCCCTTTCGCATCCGCCGCCGGTATGCGCTCCTCGTCCCCGCTCTCAGCCGTCTCTTCGCTTCCTGTCGCTCCCCCGTTTTCGGAAACACTGTCCGCCGGCCTTTCTTCCATCACCTCAAAGGTTTCCTGTACTTCCAAAGAAATACCCGTCTCCTCCAAAACGGCCTTATCAGCCTCCAATTCGGCCCCAGGTTCTTCCTGGGAAATAGTCTCTTCGATTCCGGCCATATCTGCCGTCTGCGCCTCCCTCTTTTTCCTGCCCGCACTCACCGCGCATAGGATCAACACTGCTACGATAAAAACGAGCAGCGCAGCGATCGGTATGAGTTCCTTTTTTAACCTGTTTTTTTCCATCATTTCATCCTCCCGGCATACCCATAAGCGGTTTGTGCCTTTTTAGGAACGATTATTACCACTATTTCTCACATAGACTTCCGTCCAAGCAGGCAGAAAACCCGCTGCCAGGGCGGTATTCACGGAACGGATATGGGAAGATGCCGTCGCATAGAAGGGGATTTTTCCTCTGCGCAGGATCTCTTCCGCCAATAGATGAACCAGCGCAGCGCCTAAACCTTTCCCTTCCCACTTACTCCTCACATCCACGCCGATCTGCCACATCCCCGGGCAGTCCGCAGCCGCTCCTGCCATTGCAGCCGTCTCTGTATCCACCACAGCCGCCACGGCCAGCTTTCCCGGCATCTGCTCTGAACTGCACAGGGCATGCCGGAAGGGCCAGGGATCCCTGATCCCCCATAGTTCGTTTTCCTCATACCATCGCAGCTTCGGAAGCAGCCCGGTTCTCTTCCCTCCGGCTGCTGGCAGGAAATGCAGCCTGCTATCCATGATCTGCCTCCCATACCGCCGCAGCTGATCGTCCAATTCCCTCAGATCCGCAAACTGCCCGAACCACTCCGGCCTTCCTTTATCAGACAGATACGACTTGACGCACCAATCATAGATCCTACTATCCGCCATCATCCATACCCGTCCCAAACCGAATATGGCCCGAAAAAAGGGATCCGTTCCCTCATAGATTCTGGGGGACTTTCCCGTTTCCCCCTCCATACGCTCCCTCACCAGGCCAGCATAGGCCGCATCCGTCCAAAAACCTTGTCTTGGCAGAGACGGCGTCCTTCCGATTCGAACCTGAGCGCTTTCTTTTTTCCCATTCCGGATAGCAAGCGGTTTCAGGCAGCAATCCGCCTCAAACTGTTCCGCCGCCCTGTCCAGGATTTCTTCCGCGATCCGCATATTCCCTCATAGCTCTGCCGTCACAGGGAGCATTCTTGCTGCTGGCAATCCAAACGAGAACTGCCCCGAATCGGCCTCTTTAACCCCTACGACATCCCGCTTCCATGCCGGCTGTCTGTCCTTATTACCCAAAACAGAACCGGGCCCAAGACGATGAGCAATCGTCTCCCGCCCGGTCTTTCCTATCCCATTATAGGGGAACAGCGTCTATTTTACAAGCCCCTCTGCAATCCCTACAGGCAACCTTGGCCCAATCGATCCAGTTCCCGTACCCCGTAGGCCCTGGCCGCAGAAGAAAGTCCTGGGACAGAAGGGGACGGCCATGCCCCTTCTGTCCCAGGACTTTCTTCTGCGGCCAGGGCCTGCGGGGTACGGGAACTGGATCGATTGGGGTGCGGCTAAAGCAAGCACAAAAAGCAGCCGGACTATCCAGCGTTTATCTCGAATCGGTAAAATAAATCTGGCCAAAGACTGCTGTTACAGTATAATAGAACCAGTAACCCATTGAAACTTAAAGGAGGGAATCACATGCCTTACATAACAGTTGAAAGCGGAGTTCTATCCGATAGGCAAAAAGAATTGCTGATCAAGCGATTAACAGAGGTATCTTCTGAAATCATGAATGTGCCACAGGAATTTTTCGTTACTACTATTAAAGAAATGCCGGATAAAAATTTCGGTATCGGGGGAAAAACGATTGATAGAGTAAAGGCTGAGTATGCAAAGGCCCAGAAAGCATAGCTGGAAGGAGGGCAGGCGTATGGATAATTGGTTTACGATAGACAGAATCGATGATGCAACCATAATCATAAGCGAATATCGGCATTGGGAGGAAACGCACTGCTACCTGCTGCGCGGGAGCGAACGAAGCCTGCTGATCGATACGGGCCTTGGGATTGCAAATATATCCGATGAAGTCCGCAAATTTACGGATAGACCGGTTACGGCGGTTGCCACGCATATCCACTGGGACCATATCGGAGGTCATTCCTATTTCCCGGATTTCTATGCCCATCGGGAGGAATTGGATTGGCTGAACGGAAAGTTCCCTCTATCGATAGAAACGATCAAAGAAATGGTTGTTGACCGTTGTGATTTACCTGATGGCTTTGATGTGGATGATTATGTGTTTTTTCAAGGTATGCCGTCAAAAACATTACGGGATCATGATATAATCGACCTTGGCGGACGCGAAATCGAAGTGCTGCATACTCCCGGCCATTCGCCAGGCCACATGTGTTTTTGGGAAAAGAAGAAAGGATATTTATTTACCGGAGATTTGGTTTATAAAGATACGCTGTTTGCTTATTATCCTTCCACCGACCCGGAAGCATATCTGGCCTCTTTGGAAAAGATTTCCGCACTGCCGGTAAAAAGGGTGTTTCCTGCACACCATTCATTGGATATCCAGCCTGAAATTCTGATTCGTATGATGGAAGCTTTCCGTCAACTGAAGAGGAACGGGAAACTGCATCACGGAAGCGGCACATACGATTATGGCGATTGGGGCGTATGGCTGTGAAACGCATTGAAGGAACGCCCCATCCGGGATGGTTTTTCGTTCCAGATCCCGCCCCTGCCAAGCTTCCCACACACAGGAGGGCCCCGGAAGGAGACGCGGCAGGCATCGCATGTTCCCGCG
>CANSTU010000061.1 GCA_947650005.1 uncultured Lachnospiraceae bacterium | reverse complement strand
CTGTCCTGAAGGCTCCTCTGCGGGCTCAGTCCTGCCGGTGTGCGAGATGCAACGGTTCGCTCCTCCCTTAGCATTCTATCCGGAACGGGATTGTATTTTCGGAATAAAGTGATATAATCATTTATAGGCGGATAAGCCGGATTGATTCTGAAAGAATGGAGGAGAAGCGGATGAAATTAAAGGGTTTTGTGAAGATGGCGGCGGCCATGGCGGCTGCGCTGGTTTTAACGGTTCCGGTGAAAGCAGATGCATCGGAGATCATTGAATCTGCGGAATTCGGGGACATACTGGTGTTCGATGTGGAGGACATGAAAGGGATTGTTTTTGCCGAAGAATCGGATGAGGCGAAGCAGTTCATTAAGGAAGCGGCGGCAGATCCCTATTTTGTCAGATACAATTACATGGATGCCACGTTGGCGCGCCTGAAAGCGGGAGCCACGAGCATTACAGTGCTGGACGATGACGGGAATGTGATCGGGATCAAGAGCGGAGAAGCGATCCGTCAGGATGTGATGAACCACCTCGCAATTGTGGGTACGCTGAATGCCATGACGCCGGAAGAAATACAGGCAATGGAGAATTACCAGCTCGCCCTGATCGATGAGCAGGAAGGAATGCTGGGTTATATCCGGGAAGAGATGGAAGCGGATCTGAAGGAGATGATCAGAAACAAAGATGAGGAGGCCGAGGGCGCCAGGCTCCTGCTGGACATCTTCCAGGAGCTCCAGAAGGTACTGGATGCGAAACGCAAAACCGTGCATGCCTACCAACAGCAGGCCGAACCGGAGAAAACGCAGTTAGCCCTGCTGGAAGTACAGGATCATGCGTCGAAGGTACAACAGTCCCTGCTTGATTTCTGTAAACTGTACGATGCGGAATTGAGAGAGCTTTTCTATTAAAAACAGAACGGGCGACGGTTTAACTGCCTGAACCTGTATAGGAATAACAGCCTATTTCGCGGCGAGCTATATTCGTTGCGGAAAGAGGCTGTTTTTTCATGCATTCTGGGTCGGCCTGCCACCGTTTGACAGCTGGACTTGGGATGCAATTCATCCGTTTCCGAAACATCCCGGGAATCACATGCCGCCGGAAAGCTCTTTTAGCTCCTCCATGAGACGGATATCCTCCTGCGTGAGCTTCAGATTGGAACTATACTTTTTACCTTCCGCTGTGGTGACAACCGCCTCTATGACGGTGCCTTCCTTCAAGGCGCTGCTGGATACGGTGCTAAGGAAGGGGGAAAGCCTGGGATGGCGAAGCTTAAACTTCTCCCAAGAGGCCTTTAACTGTAATAATTTCATTGGATTGAGCTGGCTCATGACTTTAGATTCCTTTCTCAAAAGAGATGCTGTGGAATCTCCGATTCCACGATCTGTGTTGCCGTGCCAGATTTCTTTATGCTGCTCCTATCAGTGTAATGAAGTTATGAAAAAAAGTCAACCGATTCTCTTGTGGCTGACAGGCCAAACACGTGAATGTGTCGCTCTGTTTCATCCCAAGGCGCTCCTGGGTGGGTAAAATCCTGCCGTGACTAGCGACGGGAGCAATGATGCGCCTGTAGGATAGGAATGATAGCTTGACAGCGGGAGGAGGTTTGTATATAATGGTAACATATGTTGCGTAACAAAAGTTTTCTATAAGGAGGAGGACTTCCAATGCCGCCGAAACCGTTGGTTGACAGACAGGATATTCTTGAAGTTGCGATTCAGCTGGTGAGGGAAGAGGGAGAGGGCAGCATCAATGCCCGCAGCCTGGCAAATGCTTTGGGCTGTTCCACAAGGCCGCTTTTCCGCATTTACAGAAATATGGACGAGTTGAAGGCGGACGTGAAAACGCAGCTGGATCTTTATTACAATTCTTTCATGGAAAGCAGAATGACCGAGACAAACCGGCTCCTTAGCCAGGGAATCGCATATGTGGAATTCGCCCGGAAGGAGAAGCGGATTTTCAATGCGCTGTTCATGAACAGGACGATGGCAGGTTCTTCCCTGCAGGATATCATCCATGCGCAATGGAACCGGGCGTCTATAGAAAACGCGAAGAAAGTGACGGGTCTGCCCATGGAGGAAGCGGAGATGCTGTTTATCCATTTCTGGCTTTACTCTCACGGGATAGCCACGCAGATTGTGTCCAATGGGATCGATATTCCGATGGACGAGGTACAGCGTCTTCTGGAACATGCGTTTGCGCGGTTCTCGATTCCAATGTGATCAGCCAAAGGCGCAAGGCATCTTCCCGGGCTGCGGGCGAAAAGGGAGGGCTCTGGTGAGAAAGGAAAAGGGATTTTCATGCTGGAAAGTAGAAAAAGGACGCAGGAAGAAATCGAAAAATACATGCGCGAATTGAAGCAATGGCTGGCGCAGGAGAGAAGCAAGCCTGCAGAAGAGATGTCGGACTTCTTCTCAAAACGGATCGGGGACTATGAGAATGTTCATCTGGGAAACTGGGCAAAGGAATATACCCACATCGCAGACTATTTCGATACACCGCTGAGTTCCCTGCTGGATATCGGCTGCGGTACGGGGCTGGAGCTTGCGTCTGTTTACGATCGTTTTCCCGACGTGAAAGTGACGGGAATTGATTTATCAAAGACTATGCTGGACAAACTGCGGGGGAAATATGCGGATAGGCAGATGGAAATCATCCAGGCGGATTATTTTGAATATCCCCTGGAGGCGGAGAGGTATGACGCGGCCCTTTCCTTTGAAACGCTCCATCACTTCAAATTTCATAAGAAACAGAGAATCTATGACAAACTTTTCCGGACGATTCGACCGGGCGGATATTATATCGAGTGTGACTATATCGCCTGCTGCCCGGAGGAGGAAGCGGTATGCCTGGAGCAGTATGAGTTCAAACGGAAAGAGGGCCGGATACCCGACGATGTTTTTATCCATATTGATATTCCCCTGACGCTGGACCATCAGATACAGCTGATTCAAAATGCGGGTTTTGAACGGGTGCGCGTTCTTTATGAGAATGGCGGCACCATGATTATCCGGGCAGAGAAAGGGGAAGTCCAGTAAAGCGCGATTCGTTCTAGGCTATGCATAGGCCGCCCAAGAAAAAGCTATGCATGGCCTGGGATGTGTAACGGCAAAGGACTGCCGGAATTTACTCTTTATAATGAAAATATTCGCTGTGTTTATATTCCTTCGGGGACATACCCACCATTTTCCTGAAGATGCGGGAGAAATAGTACGGATCCCCATAACCCAGCGCTTCGGCGATCTGATAGACGTACAGATCTGTGGTGCGCAACAGACGGCAGGCTTGTTTCATTTTCAGGCGGATGAAGAAATCCATTGGGGCGTGCTGGGTATACTTCTGGAAGATGGCGTTTAAGTAGCTTTTGGACAGCTCGAATTTAGCTGCCAGATCTGCCAGCGTCAGATTTTCATCCAGATGCTTGTACATATATCGGATGATATTGGTCACGTGTTTATTCTGTTCCTGAACGGAGTCATGTTTTTCACGGAAATAGGCCTCTGAGAGGATCAGGGAAAGCACCTGGGAGATGTAGATAAAGTTGCCCAGGGTATAGTGTCCGCCCAGCACCCGAAAGAGCAGGTCAAAGAGGAAATGCATGCGATTGGTGGCATGCTGGGAAGACAGGCAGGCCACCCGGCATTCCTCCAGGGGAAAATATTGTACATCCTCCCCTTTAAAATGCACCCATAGAATGCTCCATGGATTCTCCGCACAGGCATAGTATCGGTGCGGCGTGTCTCGGGGAATGCAGAATGCCTCGTTTTCCCGGAGCGTGTAGGTTTTCCCCCTGACATGGACCGTACCCATGCCCTCCGTGCAGTAGATGAAAATATATTCTTCAATCCCGTCTTTTCTTTCCCGGAAATGGTGTTGCGCATGGGGGAAGAAGCCCACATCCGTCAGATAGAGCCGACGTACCTGCGGATGTTCCACATAATCCTGAAAGGATTCCGTGGGCAGTACGATCATCTGTTCCCCTTTAAATCCATCTTTTTTCCATTGTATAAACTCATTCATAGCCTAATCCTATCATGATTGTGGAATATTGTCCATCTTTCCTTCCGATATGGCATTTTCTCACTTCCATCTCCCATGATAAAATGCAAATAGAAGAACAAATTATGTTTTGCTCTGCCGCCAAGGTACGCCTGGCTGCCTCCAAGCCCTGCCAGCGCCTGCCCAGAAGGAGGAAGGACGGCCTGTATGCTTTCCGGTTCCGGCCATGCCGGACATTCCGGGAAACCCTGGACGCTTCCCTGTCGGGGGTAGGCCCTCCAGGGAAGCAGGTTTCCCCTCCATGGCATGGAAGGAACCGGAAAGCATACAGGCCGTCCTTCCTCCTTCTGGGCAGGCGCTGGCAGGGCTTGGAGGCAGCCAGGCGTACCTTGGCGGCAGAAGACAGAATTTGGAGGAAGATCCAGGAAGGGAGAATGAGAATGGCTGCTGTATCAGGCGTTAGAATCTGGGAGGAAAATTGTACGATTCCCACGTATCCGGTCTATCCCGCGGAAAAGAGTCCGCTGTTTATTGAAAAGAGAGCTTATCAGGGGAGTACCGGGAAGGTATATCCTCTGCCGGTAACGGAAAAGATCTCGGACGAAAAGGAGGACGTGGAGTATCGGGCCGTATATCTAGAAAACGAATATTTGAAAATATGCGTTCTTCCTCAGCTGGGAGGACGGATCCAGCGGGCCTATGACAAAACCAACGGGTATGATTTTGTCTATTACAATCATGTGATCAAGCCGGCGCTGGTGGGCCTTACCGGGCCGTGGATTTCCGGCGGGATCGAATTCAATTGGCCTCAGCATCACCGGCCTTCCACCTATGCGCCGGTGGAATATTCGCTCTGTGAGAACGCAGACGGCTCTGCCACAGTACATGTGAGCGAGATTGATAAGATGTACGGCACCAAGGGGATGGCTTCCATCACGCTGTATCCGGACAAAGCCTATATCGAGATCAAAGGGCGGCTGTACAATCAGACGGATCTGCCCCAGACTTTCCTGTGGTGGGCCAATCCGGCGGTGCCTGTAAATGACAACACCTATTCCGTTTTTCCGCCGGATGTAAACGCGGTGATGGATCATGGGAAGCGGGCGGTGTCCACCTTTCCCATTGCCACCGGGGAATATTATAAATGGGATTACTCCGCCGGAGTGGACATTTCCAGGTATAAAAATGTAAAAGTCCCTACCTCCTATATGGCGGCCCATTCAGATTACGATTTTGTGGGAAATTATGACGAAGGGGCACAAGCCGGCCTGCTGCATGTGGCGGATCACCACATCTGTCCGGGTAAGAAGCAGTGGACCTGGGGAAACGGGGATTTCGGCAGAACCTGGGATCGGAATTTAACGGACAGCGACGGGCCCTATATCGAGCTCATGACAGGAGTATTCTGCGACAACCAGCCGGATTTCACCTGGCTGGCTCCCCATGAGGAGAAAACCTTTGTGCAGTATTTCATGCCCTACAAGGGAGTGGGGCGAGTGGGGAATGCTACCAAGGACGCCCTGGTGGGCCTGTCCGATGGCGGGGACGGAAAACTCGTTTTAAAGATATATGCCACGGGAACCTATTGTGACGCAACTATCCGGGTACAAAAGGAGGGCAGGACGGTGTACGAAGGCCAGGCTGACCTGACGCCGGAGGCCTGTCACTGTGTCTCGTTCGCTCTGCCTGAAGGGGCGCCTTTGGGCACAGAAGGCTGCAAAGTGCAAGTCTCCTGTCAAGGGAAAACGCTGGTTGCATATGCCGTGTATGAGAGAAAACCGGAACCGCTTCCCCGTCCGGCAGACGCCATGAAAGCTCCCAAAGAACTGAAATCCACAGAGGAACTCTATCTGGCCGCAACCCATCTGGAACAGTACCGCCATGCCACCTATGAGCCGGAGGATTACTATCTGGAAGGCCTGCGGCGAGACGGAACGGATATCCGGCTGAATATCGGTTACGGCCTTCTGCTCTATAGAAGAGGCAGAATCCGTGAGAGCATTCCTCACTTTGAGGCGGCAGTCGCAAAACAGACCTGGAAAAATCCCAATCCCGCCTCCGGAGAGGGGTACTTTAACATGGGTCTGGCCCTGGAAGCGGACGGACAGGAAGAGAAAGCCTACGATGCCTTTTTCAAGTCAACCTGGTGCGCAGACACGCGCAGCGCAGGATTTTTCCATCTGGCCCGTTTGGAAACGCAAAAGGGCGAGTATGGACGGGCATTAGAGTTTGTGGAATCGGCCCTGGCGGGAAACTGGCACGACATGAAGGCCAGAACATTGAAAGCTGCGCTGATGCGGAAATTGGGCCTGGATTCCGTATCCTGGCTGGAGGAAAGCCTTACGATCGATCCATTGTGCATGGGATGTCTCTATGAACGGGCTTCGTGGGAGGAAAGGAAGGCGGGAAGGGACTGCCTGTCCGGCAATGCAAAAGAAACAGACAAATTGGGAGCCTCAGAAGCTCCGGATGGACCAATGGGATGCTGGAAGGAAAAGATGCGTCCGGAAGCACACAATTATCTGGTATTGTCCCTGGATTATGGGAAGGCGGGCCTGTATGAAGAGGCTCTGGAGATTTTGGAGGCTTGCCCGGAACCGAATCCCATGTGCTTCTATTACATAGGCTGGCTGAATCAACGGATGGGAAAAGAAGCGGGAGCGGCGGAAGCGTTCCGGAAGGGAGAAGCGGCTCCCTTCGAGTATTGTTTTCCCAACCGGGTGGAGGAGATCGTCGTTCTAACTACGGCAATCGATATCTTGGATGCGGCGCCCATGGCCCATTACTATCTGGGAAACCTTCTCTACGATAAGAAGCAGTATCAGACTGCGATGCGCCATTGGGAAGCGGCTGTGAGAGAAAAGAAGGATCTGGCCGTGGCATGGCGGAACCTGGCCATTGCCTACTATAACAAAGAAGGGAGAGGGGAAAAGGCCCTGGAAGCGATGGAAAAAGCGTGCCTCCTGGATGCCTCCTATCCCAGATATCGGCTGGAATACGACCAGCTGGCCGCTAGGATGAACCTGCCGGTTGCCCGCCGTCTGGAGGCGATGGAATCCGCTATCGGGCTGGTGAGGGAACGGGATGACCTGTATCTTCGTTATATCACCCTTCTTAACTGCAGTGGAAGGTATAGGGAAGCCCTGGAAGCCCTTTCGAACCGCCGTTTCCATCCCTGGGAAGGCGGCGAGGGCAAGGTGAGCGCCCAATACCGGTATGCATTGGTTCAGACGGCCGTTCTGCGAATGCGGGAAGGAAAGGCGCAGGAGGCTTTGTCCGCCCTGGAATCCGCGTTGGCCTATCCGGAAAACCTCGGGGAAGGAAAGCTTCCGAACGTGCCGGATAATCAGATTCATTATCTGCTGGGAAAGGCTGCGCTCATGTTGGGAAAGACGGAGCGGGCCGAAGCCTATTTCCATCTGGCGGCACAGGGTCCTCAGGAACCGGCGGCCGTGCTATATTACAACGACCAGCCCTCGGATTTCATCTTTTACCAGGGTCTGGCCTGCCGGGAGCTGGGATGGGAGGAAAGGGCTAAAAAGGCCTTTCATCAGCTCCAGACCTTTGGCGAAAGGCATCTGTTTGATGAGGTGGGATATGATTATTTTGCCGTGTCCCTTCCGGAAATCGATGTGTTCCAAGAGGATATCGGCCTGCGCAATGAGCTTTACTGTAATTACCTGCGCGCCCTGGGTGCGCTGGGGCTGGGGGATACGGGAAAGGCGGAAAGGCTTCTGACGCAAATCCTGGAAAGGCAGGCGGATTATCAGGGGGCGATTGCCCATCTATATACTGAAAGGATCGGATAAGGGGAGCCAGGGGCTGTTACAGACTAAATAAAAGAAGATTTCCATAGGATATGGCGGCATGGCCGTAAGTATAATGGCTTGATGCGCTGCCGCTTTATGGAGTGAAACCGGACAGAATCCGTTGAACCAACTATTCTGTCCGGTTTTTTTAATGCTCCAGCGTCAACACGATGGACTGGTCATAGTCCCCGGCCTTCTCGCCAAAGAGATTGAATCCGCCGCAGTATTTGCTGGTTTTGCGGCTCTCTATTCTGAATTTAATATAGCTCTCCGATTCTATACCCAATTCCTCGATCGTTAAGCTGCTCACCCTATCGGAATTGATATAGGTGCCCTCTTGATTGACCTGCCAGGTGACCAGCTTCCCATACTGGGTTAAGCCGCTCTGCCAGAAAGCTGGGGTATAGATGCCGCGCCGCGCTCCGTAATCGCCCGGAGAGTGATAGTGTCCGCAGCTCCTGTCATTGATCGTCATGTAAATGTCGGAAGGGTATTCCTCATCAAAACCGGGCGCTTCCGAACATAGCTCCATGGAAAGGGAGAGCTGCTTACACTGCTTATGCCGGGGAAGCTGGTTTGGCACCTTATACTCCAGAAACCCATGGGCCATCCAGATGAGCTGAGCCTGCATCCTGTCGAAATGAAAGAAAGACCCCAGATCATCTTCCATTCCAATGAACCCATGTTCTGAAATCAGGCCGCAGGGGAGGATGGCATAACAATCCGTATAGCTGCCGATGGGGATGGAGAGGGAAGAGACCTGATTGATGCTGGGAGCAGCGGAACGCAGGTTGATGTTCACCAGATATTTTTCCACCTGACATATCTTATAGCTGGTCCCATCGATAATCCTGCGCTGGGTGGAAAGGATACCGGCCTCTTCCAGCATACGGATGTGTACGCCTGCAGAGGACTTGGGAATTCCCAGGGCCTGCGCGACCTCCTGGACGGAAAGGGCATTATGGTGCAGAAGGCTTACAATATCGATCCGTATGGGGACGGAAAGGGCCCTGGCGGTTTGGCACAGCCGCTCTTTGTTCTGAGAATTGAGTTCCAGTAATCCGGGAGACGGCATAGATTTATCCTCCTAATAGGGTCGTTGATATGTTTGAGTATAGCAGATAGGGGCGGCCGTGTCGATGCAGAACTCGAACAAACCCGATAATCACCCGACAGGAGGCAGAGATGTACGGCATCCGTGTCAACTGCAACGGCATGGCAGTCTGCCCATTCCACAATGACAAAAATACGAGCATGAAAGTGGATAAACGTATGCTGACTGCAATAAGTATCACCCCATCCGTGACTATCTGATTTAAGATGAAAATGTTTGCGGGAACAGAAAAATTGTCATTTCTTAAGGGAATGTGGCAGATTGAAGAGTAAAACAAAAATATTATTTTGATAATAAAAAATGCTATTTTATGCGTGGGAAATAGGGCATATTCGGTTGACATGCCCAAGCATATTCAATATATTTGTAGTGTAATATATAAATCTTGTTATGGGGGAGAAGGTTGAAAGAAGAATGTTTTCAACCTCCCTGATTGGAGTACGTGCTAAAGCACGCAGGAGGGAATAACATGAGAAAAAAGAGGATTGCAGCAATTCTGGCGGCAGTGATGCTTTTATCCGTGGCAGGATGCGGGGCACAGGGAGGGGAAAATGCCGCATCGCAGAATACGGATGCCAACGTGCAGGAAGAGAGCGGAGAATCGTCCGACGACGGGGGCGCGGAAACGGTCGCAGCGGGAGCGAAGGGGACGCTCGAAATCTGGACCATGTTTACGGGGGCTGACGGAGCGGCCTTTCCCGACATTGTGGACGCTTATAACGCGACGGACCCGGACTATACCGTGATCCACAGGCCCATGGAGGCGGAGGACCTGTATCTGAAGTTACAGATGGCCGAGTCCTCGGGGGAGGGCATTCCGGATATGGCGATGAACCACATCGAGAGGGTTCCGCTGTATCAGGAACAGGGACGCATCCTGGATTTAACCCCGTATCTGGAGGAAGCGGATATTAAGAAAGAGAACTATAACGCAAAGGCCTGGGAAATGACGGATCTCGGGGGAGGGCATTATGGGGTTCCCCTGGATGTCCATTCCTATATCCTGTGGGTGAATATGGACTTATATGAGAAATACGGCCTGACCGATCTGGATGACGGCGTGCTCACTTGGGATGAGGTGGCCAAGACGGCGGAAAAGGTGAAGGCGAGCGGGGACGATGTGATTCCCATTGGGTTGAGCTGGCATCGGCCGATTTTCTTAAGCTCCTACGCCCAGATGGGCGGTACCCTGAGTGAAGACGGCGTTACTCCCTCATTCAATAACGAAACGGCTGTGGCTGTTCTGGAGCAGTATGTGAATATGGTGTCGGCCGGGTATACGCAGAAGGACGGAGAGGATTCCTGGAAGGCTTTCCTGGGCGGAAACGTGCTCTATGAGCCCGAAGGAATCTGGATGTATAATGCCGTGAGGGATTCCGGTCTGAATATCAAAGGGTTCGATTTCCCCGTGTTCGATCCTTCCGCAAAAGGGAACTGGACTTCTTCCCATCAGTTCACAATCCCGGTGCAGCCGCAGCAGGATGAGGAACGGATCAAGGCCTGCCTGGCATTTATGAAGTATGTGGAGGAGCATGCGGCCGGCTGGTCAGCCGCAGGGCTGGTGCCCGCTTCCAAAGCTACCCTGGAAGACGAGACCTTTTCGCAGATGCCGCAGTATTTCCTGGCTTCGGAAACGGATGAATTGAAGATTTATAATTATAAATACTATGGATACGCGGTGGACGCACTGGACAAGGTGTTAACGGACATCATGTTCGGCAAGATAAGCATCGAAGACGGACTGCGCCAAGCCGAAATGGAAACGAAAGATAAAATAGAAATGGAATAAAGGAGTATGGCCATAAGCCTGCGGCGCTGGAAGGCGCCGCAGGCAGTAAAAGTGTGAGGGATGAAATCATAACTGAAATGTCCGGCCAAGCGGGCGGATCGGATTTCATCCGGATTAGAACGCCCGCTAAAGCGGGCAGACGGGAGTTTAAATGGGAAATAATAAGCGGAAGAAAAGGCGTTTGGGGGCGCATCTTTTTTTCCTGGCGCCGCACATGATCATATTTCTTATTTTCTTTTTTATCCCGTTCCTGTATGGCGTTTACGCATCGTTTACAAAATGGGATATGTTTTCAGCGCCGCAGTGGGTGGGGCTGGATAACTATAAAACGATTTTCACCAATAGGGATTCCACGTTTTACAGGCAGTTTTGGAACGGGTTTGGGAACACCCTGCAGTTTGTGGTCATGATCGTACCGTTCCAAATCCTGATACCGCTCATCATTGCGGTGGCGCTTTATGCCAGACCGAAGGGGGCAAGGCTGTTTCAGGGGATTTTGTACATTCCGACGCTCTTTTCCATTTCCTCAGTGATTTTAACCTGGTTTTTTATTTTAAATCCAAGCTACGGGCTTGTAAACAGGCTGTTTCACCTGTCGCTGAATTGGTTCGGTGAGCAGCCCTATGCCTGGCTCTCCATTATTATCGTAACGATCTGGTGGATCATCGGACAGAATATGGTAATCTATATCGCCGCCCTTGGAGGAATCGACCAGGGAATCATCGAATCGGCCAAGATAGACGGGGCGGGGTGGATGGATAAGGTGATCCATATCTATCTCCCGCTGATCCGATTTCCGCTGCTTTTCACGATCCTTTCGGCCACCACGTCCCAATTCAACATTTACGGGCAGCCATTGATGCTGACGGGCGGCGGGCCGACGGAAAGCACCTTTGTCCTGATTATGTACATCAGGAACCTGGCCTTCGGGTCCGGGATGCCCATAGCGGGAATGGCATCAGCGATGGCGGTGATCCTTGGATTTGTGATCGGCTTTTTTTCCATCGCTCAGATGATCGTTCTCATCAGGCTTCAGAAGGAATGAGTTTGGAAGTAAACTGCCAAACGTTTATTGATGACATGATCGCAGATTCCGTCTGCGATCATACAGGGGAAGAAGGTTGATACTTTGTTTCAACCTCCTGATTTGAGTGCATGCCTTGTATGCAGATGGATATCTGGCTGAAAATGATATATTGTAATCTCATGATTTGAGTGCCCGCGTGAGCGGGCGGATGGGAGCAAGAATGAAGCATAAAAAAAGAATAAATCCGGAAAAGATGATTTCCTTTCTGATCCTGTCGATTTTTTCCCTGCTGTTCGTCATTCCGATTATCTGGGTCTTTCTGTCGGCCTTTAAGGTGGACGCGGAACTGAATAGGGCGGGCGGATTTCTGTTCCTGCCGAAGACCTGGACTTTGCAGAATTTTAAGGAAGTACTGGATCCGCAAAATGTGAAGGTCCCGATCTATAAGTGGTTCGGGAATTCCATCCTGATTTCTTCCGCCTTTACCGGCCTGTCCGTGGTCATTGTGTCCATGGCGGCCTATGCCTATGGGAAATTAAAATTTAAGGGAAGGGATACGCTTTTTCTGACGATCCTGTTTATCTCTTCTTTTCCAGCTATTGTGAACATCGTTCCGCTCTATCATACGATGCGTTTGTTTCGCTGGGTGAATACACCCATGGCGCTCATTTTTCCCGGGCTGGCGGGATGCTACAACATCTTTCTCGTAAAGCAGTTTATGATAGGTATACCGGACAGCGTGATAGAGGCCGGCAAGATAGACGGGGCGGGGGATGTGCGGATTTTCTTTGAATTGGTGTTCCCCATGCTAAAGCCCATTTTAGTGGTGGTGGGAATCTTCAGCTTTACGGGAATCTGGAACGATTTCCTATGGCCGTCGGTTGTCATCAACGATATGGATAAGCTGCCGCTGACAGCAGGGCTTCAGCTGGCAAAAGGGACTTATTCCACCTTTGTATCCAAGCTGAGCGCAGTGGCAGTGGTTTCCGTCATACCGATGATCGGGCTGTATTGCATCGCGGAAAAATGGCTGGTAAAGGGGGTGCAGATTTCGGCAGGAGTGAAAGGATAAAGGGAGATATCCTCGCGTTTGCTGTGGACAGCATGCTGTGGACAGCAGGTGAAAAGGGAGGCCGGCCATTAATCTGTGGCGCAGGCGGCAAAGGGAAGGGGAGCGAAGATGACGGTCGGGCAGGAGCGCGCCTAAGGGAGTGGACGAATGGAACTATACGCTGGAAAAGAGAAACAGGAGGCAAAATATTATATGTGGACAGAGGACAGGATTTGGGAATGGTATGAGAAACAGCCGTGGATTGTAGGCTTCAATTATGTGCCGTCCTATGCCGTGAACTCCACGGAAATGTGGCAGAGCGGTTCTTTTGATGAAGGACAGATCGAAAGGGAGCTTTCGGCAGCGGGGAAACTCGGATATAACGCATGTAGGGTTTTTATTCAATATCTTCTATGGAAGGATGAGAGGGAAAAACTCTTTGAACACTTTGAACGTTTTCTAAAGATCGCCCACAGCCATGGGATCAGGACCGTACCGATCCTGTTCGATGATTGCGCATTTTCAGGAAAAGAACCTTACCTCGGCAGACAGGATGAGCCGATAGAAGGGGTACATAACAGCGGATGGACGCCCAGCCCGGGATCTGCGGCAGCGGATTGCGGGGAAGAATATCCGCTGCTAGAACGCTATGTGACGGAATTCGTCACCCGCTATGGGCAGGATGAAAGGATCCTTCTGTGGGATCTCTACAATGAACCGGGCAACAACGGAAGGGAAGGCAAATGCCAAGAACTGCTGCAAAGCGTCTTTCGTTGGGCAAGAAGCTGTTCCCCTGCGCAGCCGCTGACCTCAGGAGTATGGAGCTTCCAAGAATTTGACCTGGAATGCGCCGGCCTTTCCGACCTGGTATCCTACCATGATTACAGTGAGATGAAAACGACGGTGGAAAGGGTGGGACTGCTGGAAGAATACAACAGGCCCCTTTTATGTACGGAGTGGCTCCACAGGAATGCGGACAATCGATGGGAAACGCATCTGCCTTATTACAAGAAAAAAAGGATCGGCTTATTTAACTGGGGCCTTGTGGAGGGGAGAACTCAGACATATCTGAGCTGGAATGAGGAAGAAAATCTTAGGGAGGGGGGCGCGTTGGACTGGCAGCACGACGTCCTGCGAAAAGACTGCACCCCTTACAGGGAAGCGGAGATCGAACTTCTTTCTTCCTTGACGGCTTCTGACGAAAGGCCGTTGCAGATTCCGGTGCAGGAGATGACGGCCGAATGCATGGAATTTCTGGAAAAAAAGGGATTGATCATTCGCCTTTGCCCTTCCCACCATCGATTCGAGGTGGAATGCGGATATGGGATTGGAAAGGATCTCTATCGGAGCAATGACCAGGCAGGAGGGCATAAGCTGCTCTATGCCGGAATTAACCGGACGGCCTTCGATGCCTTCGGCATGCACGACGAAAATGAAGAGATCTTATTGCTCGGCGGAGAGGGGGAAAAGGATCTCTACCTGCTGATCGGCCTCGCCTCCTGGGAAGAATTCTTGAAAAAGAAGAGACGGGGGACGCTGTCCGAGGAGGATTTCATCTGCCTGCGGTGTAAATATAACGATCCCTTCGTCAGCTTCTTCACGATGCGCCAAGGCGTGCTTCATGGGGAAGCAGTGGGAGAAGGGGAAGGCCTGCCGGCTACCTTCTACGTGACGGAACCTGCCGGGATCCAGCTGGAGGTCTTCCCGATGGATCATTACAGGATCAGCCTGGTCCCTTGAAGAAGCCGGAGGATGGATAATAAGCGGCGGACACTGCCTATGAGACACGGACGCCGGATACAAATGGCGGACGGTAAATTCTGAAATGCCGTATGCTGGGAGAAAGGAAGGGGAAGGCCGGTTCGGCCTTCCCCTTCCTTCCCCCCTTAGACAAAATTCGATAAGTGTATTGTCAATTCCGGATAAATTGTATATAATCATAAATGGTTAATTGCGCCGGGATGGTATGAACCGCCCGATTTTGTCATTTTCAAAAGCAGAAAGCGGGGATGATCGCTGATGAGAAAAAATATTTCCATGATCCTGGCCGCCGGGCTGTGTATGGCCATATTGATGGGCGCGGGAACCCCTGGGACGACGGAGGGCCGCAGGAACGGTTCTGCGCAGCTTCGGGGATCAGAAGCCGCCGTAGTCAATGTGCCGGGAATCGCACAGGTGGCTGAAGAAAAGCGATTGGAGGAGGAAGAACGGAAGCTGGAAGAGGAAGCTGCCGCGGCGGGACGCACGGTGGCTGATCTGAAAATAGACGCCTACTTTGCGGACAGCGTGATCGTAGGGGACTCCATCGTCTTGGGATACCGGAATTATTGCATGAAGAGTGCGGATGCGGCGTTGAAATCCATGCGGTTTCTCGCGGCGGGCAGTTTTTCCGTGCACAATGCCCTTTGGCCGGTGGATGAAAAGAGCGTACATCCTCTGTATAAGGGTAAGCAGCAGCCGGTGTGGGAATCCATTTCCATGATGGGAGCCAAGAGCGTATTTTTATTCTTTGGCATGAACGACCTGGGGGTGGACGACGATACGTGCAAATGTTATCAGGAAGTGATCGGCCATATCCAGGAATTGAATCCGGGTGTGGATATTCATATTATCAGTATGACCTATACCTTAAAGGGCCAGGGGAAAAAGCGCTTAAATAACGACAATATCAGGGCTTTTAATGAAGAGATGAAAGCGCTGGCGGAGGCGAACGGATGGGGATTCATCGATATGGCGACGCCTTTGGCTGATGGTGACGGAGATTTGGCCCCGGAGTATTGCAGCGACGGGTTTGTGCATCAGACCGCAGCAGCCTATGAGATATGGACCGATGTGCTGCGCAGATATGTAGGAGAGAAGATCGGATATCCGGTTTTGGAAGCGGAGACGCCGAACGCCCAGGCAGGCGAACAACCGGATGGGACGCAGGAAGCGGCAGAATCCCAGGAAACGGGAGAAACGCAGGAAGTAGAGGATGGTACGAATGAAGAATGAGATGAACCAGATAGGAATAAAGGGATTGCCCTGGAAGAATAGGGCAGGATGGGCTGTATTAGTGTTGGCTGCGGCCCTGTTAGCCGCGGGCTGCAGCGATAAGAAGGATGCGGCTGAGGCCACGGCGTCGGTGGAGACGGCTGTTTCAGAAGAAGCGGGCGGCGAGGAAAACGATGGGGCTTCGCAAGAAGCGGAAAATCAAGGCGATGCAGATCAGGGGGATACGACCCAGGCGGACGAGTCAGAGCCGGAAGAGGCGTCGCAGCCGGAGACGGGCGTGGATCCGAAAGCGATCTATGAGGCTGTTGGCCAGGCGGTGGAGCTTCCTTCCATGATGGAAGGGGATGACGATTTCATTTCCAATTACTACGGGATTGATCCGGAAGCCCTTGAAAGCTATGTGTTTGCCAGCGCGGAGGATGCCACTTTGGCGGATTCCGTCATCATCATGAAGGTAAAGAGCGAGGATGCGGTGGCAGGCATTGAAGAATGTTTAAATACGGTGCTTTCCCAGAAAGCGGCGGAGATGGAGGATTATATTCCGGAGCAGTACGAGATCGTCTCGCGCAGCAGCGTGAAGACAGAAGGCCTTTATGTCTATCTCGTGATATCGGAAAAAGCGGGCGACATTGAGTCGGTGATCCGCTCAGCCCTGAAATAATCGGGAGGAAGCGATGGTTTTCAGCAGTATACCTTTTTTGTTCTTTTTTCTCCCCTTGTGTCTGATTATGTACTATGCTGTGCCCTATAGAGTGAAAAATTATGTCCTGCTCGCCTTCAGCCTTGTTTTCTATGCCTGGGGCGAGCCGGTTTATATTGTACTGATGTTGTTTGCATCCGCAGTTGACTATACGAATGGGCGGATGATGGAACGTTTCGGGACGAATGAGAGGCGCAGGAAGGGATTCCTGTGCCTGTCTGTTGTGATCAATTTGTCCATGCTGGGTTTTTTCAAATATGCGGATTTCGTGGTGGAAACGTTCAATGCACTCACCGGCGCGTCCCTTCAGCCCCTAGGGTTGGGGCTTCCCGTGGGAATCAGCTTTTTTACCTTCCAGACCATGAGCTACAGCATTGATCTGTATCGGCGGGAGGTGGAAGTGGAGAAGAATTATTTCACCTACCTCACCTATGTATCCATGTTTCCTCAGCTGATTGCGGGGCCGATCGTTCGGTTTTCAACGGTAGACAGCGAACTCCACCATAGGAAAATTCAGTGGAAGGGATTCGTACAGGGCACGCTGCGCTTTATGCAGGGGCTGTTTAAGAAGGTACTGATCGCCAACAACGTGGGAGCGCTCTGGGAGACAATACGGGTCATGGAACCGGGAAGCGCGTCCGTAGCTACCGCATGGCTGGGGGCGTTGTGCTTCACCCTGCAGCTTTATTTTGATTTCAGCGCCTACAGCGATATGGCCATTGGGATGGGGAGGATGCTGGGATTCCATTTCCTGGAGAACTTCAATTATCCCCTGTATGCGGTGTCTGTGACGGACTTTTGGCGCAGGTGGCATATCTCCCTGTCCACCTGGTTTCGGGATTATGTATACATTCCTTTGGGCGGAAACCGGGTGAGTGTGGCAAAACATCTGCGGAATATGTTCGTGGTGTGGTTTCTCACCGGACTGTGGCATGGGGCTGCCTGGAATTTTGTGCTCTGGGGTTTGTACTATGGGGTATTGCTCACGCTGGAAAAATATGTGTGGGGAAAGATGCTTTCCCGCCTGCCTTCCTTGATCCGCCATCTCTATGCGGTTTGGATCGTCGTATTTGGATTCGTGATCTTTGTGTTTGACGATATGGGCCAGTTGGGCTGTTATCTCGCTTCTTTGTTCGGCGCGGCAGGAAACCGGCCATTTGGGCAGGAGTTTCTATGGTATGTGGGAAATTACGGTGTGCTGTTGGTTTCAGCCGTGCTCCTGGCATTTCCAGTATATCCTTTCCTGAAGGAAAAGCGCAGACAGCTTCCCCACACGGGCCGGATCGTCTGCACAGCGGTCAGCATGGTGGGATATGTGCTCGCGTTTGTGTTGACTACAGCCTATCTGGTGAACGATACCTATAATCCGTTTTTATATTTCCGCTTTTAGGAGGACGATGTGAAAAAGAGATACAGGATAACCGGAAAGCGGCTGCAATCGGCCACCGTCCTGCTTCTGTCAGGGCTGATCCTGGCCTTTTCCATTGCATTTCTGGTGAAGGAAAAGCCGGAATTTTCCGAAGGGGAAAACAGGTATCTGCAAAAATTTCCCGCATTTTCCCTGGAGGCTTTAAAAGAGGGGGATTTTACTGCTAATCTGCAAAGCTATCTGGCGGATCATTTTCCCCTGCGTGACCTTTTCATGGGGTTGAAGGCGGAAACGGAAATTGCCCTTGGCCGCAGGGAGATCAATGGGGTATATATCGGGAAGGACGGCTATTTGATCGAAACCTATGAGACGCCGAAGAACACGGAGCGGGTGGCTTCCCAGTTTCGCAAGTTCGACGAGGCGGTGGAAAGGGCGGATGTTTCCCTTATGCTGGTGCCCACCGCCATCACCGTTTATCGGGAAAAACTGCCGGCCCTGGCCCCTGCGGGAGATCAGATGGCAACGCTTCAGGAAATCCGGGAACGCTCCGGCGTGGATTTTATCAGCTGTTATGAGGCGCTGATGGAAGAAAAGGAGAAGGAGCAGCTCTACTACCGCACGGATCATCACTGGACGAGCTACGGAGCCTATGCCGCCTATACGGCCTATTGCGGGGCGAAGGGGATCACGCCGCTGCCCCGGGAGAAGTTCGATATCAAAAAGGTCACTTCCGATTTTCGCGGCACCATCTATTCCAAGCTAAACGATGGACGGATGGGAAGCGATGAGATCGTTATTTTTGAAAATCCCGACAATCGATTAACGGTGTCCTACCTGGATACCAAAGAAGTATCGGATTGCCTGTATAACATGGAATATCTGGACAAAAAGGATAAATACTCCATGTTCTTAAATAATATCCACCCTTTGATTGAGATCACCAATGAGACGGCCGATTCGGATCGGGAGCTGGTGGTGATTAAAGACAGCTATGCGAACTGCTTGGTTCCTTTCCTGGTGAATCACTACAGGAAGGTCTATGTATTCGATACCAGATATTACAAGGGAGGGCCCAGTTCCTTTATCAATGAAAACAGCGGGATAACGGATGTGCTCCTCCTCTACAATATGAACACCCTGGACGGCGACTTGGGCGTAGGGGGGATTTACTAGCGAAAGGACGGCAGCCAACGTCCGCCAGGATTTTGTCCCCAGCGGAGCATCCTGGGAAGGGAGCGGCAGCCGTCCCAGGACGCTCTGCCATGGACAAAATCCCGCCGGACGCTGACGGCAACGGCTTCCGTGCATCTCCCCTGGCCCTCCGAAAAAAAGATTAACAAAATTTAGGGGGTATGGTATAATGTCCGCAAAGGGCAGAGTCAAATAGATAAAGACGCCTCTGCCGAGCTTGCTCGAGCAGAGGCGTCTTTACCTATTTGACGAGCGAAGCGAACCCGAAAAAACGAAGTTTTTTCGGGTCTCTGCCCGTAGCCAGCCCAAAATGAAGCGAAAGCACAATACAAAACCGTTGCCAACGAGATTGCCAACGGTATGCACGAAATGTCTACCAAAAGGATTCTGGGCGGACTTTCCGCCAAGACCACAAACAGGAGGGTGGAAAATGGGACAGGAAAAATATGTGGCATACGTTTCCACGTACACCATTGGTGATCAGGGAGAGTTCGGGATCACGGTTTTTGATGTGGATATGGAAAAAGGAAGATTCTATGAGAAGGAAAAAATCAAGATCACCAATTCCTCTTATGTTTCCATTTCCCACAGTAAGAAATACCTATATTCCATCACCGACTTCGGGGTGGAATCCTACCGGATCAAGCCGGACGGCGGCTTGGAGAATATCAACCTGGGCTCCGTAAACGGGATGAGAGGCCGTCACGTCATGACGGATTACGAAGACAAATTCCTGTTTGTGTCAGGATACCATGACGGTAAACTCACCGTGCTGCGTACCAACGAGGACGGAAGCGTAGGGGAGATTACGGAGGAAATTTATTATAAGGGCCTAGGTATTGTGGCGGAGAGAAATGTCCGTCCTCATGTGAGCTGTGCCAGGATGTCAAGGGATAACCGCTATCTGTGCGTGGCTGACTTAGGGATGGACCATACCAATGTATATCGACTGGATCATAATACGGGAAAGCTGAAACTGGTGGACGTGATCCGCAGCGACATGGGAAGCGGCCCTGAGCAATTGAAATTCAGCATCGACGGGAGACACCTATACATCGTGCATGAAGTGGGAAACTGCATCGATGTATACTCCTACACACAGAAAGACGGAAATCCTTTTTTTGAAAAGATCCAATCCATCAGTACGCTGAACAATTACCATGCCACGGGCAGTATCGCCAGCGCCCTTAACTTTTCGGATGATTTCCGCTATCTAGTTAGTTCCAACGCAGGAGATAACAGCGCTGCCATTTTCAGTGTAGACCAGGAAACCGGCCTGCTTACCAGGCTCCTTTGCCTTCCGGTGAGCGGAGAATATCCCAAAGACGTGGCTCTGTTCCCGGATAACCGTCATCTAGTTTCCCTGAACCAGGATTCCGGTACGCTGACTTTCTTTACCACGGATATGCAGCACGGGCTTCTGGTTATGAACGGGCCGGAGCTGAAGGTCCCGCAGCCCAACTGTGTAATTTTCCATAAGCTTTCCGAGTGAACGTAATCAACAGGCCGCAGCGCTTATGTGCTGCGGCCTGAACTGATGAACGGACGCCATGTTTCTTCCCATTTGCCTGCTGCTGCAGGCGTTCGAATCGAGATCGGGAAATCGCAGATTTCCCATTAACTCCCGCTTGCCTGCTATAGCAGGCAT
>CANSTU010000060.1 GCA_947650005.1 uncultured Lachnospiraceae bacterium | reverse complement strand
GTTCCCGTCCGCCCGCTTTAGCGGGCTCTCTAATCATAGAAGTTGAAATGTACTTCTTTCAACTTTGTTCCCGTCCGCCCGCTTTAGCGGGCTCTCTAATCATAGAAGTTGAAATGTACTTTTTCAACTTGTTCCCGTCCGCCCGCTTCAGCGGGCTCGCTAATCATAGAAGTTGAAATGTCCTTTTTCAACTTGTTCCCGTCCGCCCGCTTCAGCGGGCTCTCTAATCATAGAAGTTGAAATGTACTTTTTCAACTTGTTCCCGTCTATTCACCCCACCACGATCTTCTCCACCGGCTGCTTCACCGGAGGCTCCGGCTTCCTCCCCGCGAAAATCAGGGTAAACGTCAGGCTGCCCAGCCTGCCGCAGTACATCAGTAAAATGAGAACCGCCCTGGACATCGGGTGCAGAGACCGGGTTATCCCCGTGGTCATACCCGCCGTACCGATGGCGGAAAACACTTCAAACATAACGTCCGTTAGGGACAGCGGCTGTATTGCCAGAAGCAGGAGGACCGCTGCCAGCGCCAACACCATATTCAACGTAACGATGGTGCTGGCCCGTTTCACCGCATCTTCCTCCAGCCTGCGATCCAGGATGTTTACCCCGTGAGTCCCCCGGATCATGGACAGCATGGACAAAAGCATCACCACCGCGGTGGTCACCTTCACCCCGCCCGCCGTGGAACCGGACCCTCCGCCGATGAACATCAATACGATGGTTAAGAACTTTCCCCCTTCCGTGAGTGCGCCGGTATCTACGGTATTAAACCCCGCTGTCCTGGGCGTCACAACTCCGAACAACGATCCCAGAATTTGTTCCCTCCCGTTCATTCCCGCTAGTACATTGTCCTTTTCCAACAGATAAAACAGAACCGCACCGCCGAAGATCAGGATTCCTGATGTCAGCAGCATGATCTTGGTATGCAGCAGATATTTCCTGAAATGCAGCTTGTTCCGGTGCAGATCGTCCCATACCAGGAAGCCCGCTCCGCCTATTACGATCAGCGCCATCACCGTCAGATTGACCACCACATCCCCTTCAAAGGCTACCAGGGAACTATAGGCCTCTTCTATGCCCATCAGGTCAAAGCCGGCGTTACAGAATGCGGAAACCGCATGGAAAAAGCCCATGTAACAGCCCTTTGCGAATCCGAACTTAGGGACAAAGCGGGTGGCCAGAAGGACCGCGCCGGCCAGTTCAAAGGCAAGGGTGCCCGCCACGATCTTTCTCACCAGCTTCACCACGCCGGCCAGTTCAATGGTACTCACGCTCTCATGGATAGCCGTACGCTCCTTCAGCCCGATCTTCTTCTTCAGAAGTACGGCGATGTAGCTCCCGATGGTGATGAAACCCAAGCCTCCCACCTGAATCAGCGTCAGGATGACCAATTGTCCGAACAGGCTCCAGTTCTGCCAGGTATCCGCCACCACCAGCCCCGTCACGCAAGTGGCGGAAGTGGCGGTAAACAGGGCATCCAGAAAAGGCATACATGTCCTGCTCCTGGTTGCGATCGGGAGGCTCAGGAGACAAGCTCCGGTTAAAATGATGATCGCAAAGCCCAGAGCAAGCTTTCTGGTATACGACATTTTTCTTTTTTTTCTAGTCAGCTCCATTCCTATACTCCTGCATACAGCATCGTGCGCCTGCGATATTGCACCAATAGAAAGTATGGAAGTCCACTTCCATACATACACCCGCGCATCAAAAGCTTAGCATTTGATACCGCAGCAATCAAACGTTTGAAACAAAGTTTCGCTCTTCGCTCCCTTTATGCACGCCAGAATATCTCCAGCCGCAAACAGACAACGGCCGGCAGGAGGAAAAGCGCCTTCCTCCACCGAGCCGTTGTTCCCTTGCAAAAGCTCCGATTGATCGAATCCTTTGTATGTTTCCCGTTATTTTCTAACTAAATTACAGGGCGAGCAGCCTGCTCAGCTGATATTCATATTCCGGAATATCCTTCTTCATCGCCAGCGCCTCTTCAATATCGAAATCCACGAACTGGCCTTTCCTGTAGCCGATTACCCGGTTGGTTTTTCCATCGCAAAGGATATCCGCCGCCAGGCCGCCCATGATGGACGCGTAATATCTATCCTTACAAGTGGGGCTTCCGCCCCTCTGCATGTATCCCAATATCGTCGCCCTGGTCTCCACGCCCGTCGCCGCTTCGATCCTCCTGGCCATGGAGGTAGAGTGTCCGATCCCCTCCGCATTGATGATCAGGTGATGGGTCTTACCCTGTTTCTTATTACGGATAATATTATTTATAATATTCTGCTCGTTAAAATCGTACTTTTCGGGAAGAAGAATATCCTCCGCGCCGTTCGCCACACCGCACCATAACGCCAGATATCCTGCATTTCTTCCCATAACCTCAATGATACTGCACCGTTCATGGGAGGAGGATGTGTCCCTTACCTTATCGATGGCCTGCATGGCTGTATTCACCGCCGTATCAAATCCAATGGTATAGTCTGTACATGCAATATCCAGGTCAATGGTTCCCGGGATGCCTATGGTATTGATGCCCAGCCTGGAAAGCGCCTGCGCTCCTTTATAAGAACCGTCTCCACCGATCACCACCAGTCCGTCGATCCCGTGCTTCCGGCAGATATCCACGCCGTCTTGCTGTCCCGCTTCGGTCTTGAACTCCATACAACGGGCCGTCCCCAGAATCGTACCGCCCTTCTGAATGATATCGGAAACGCTTCTCGCTTTCATATCGGAGATTTCTTCATTCAAAAGGCCCTGGTAACCCCTTTTGATACCCTTCACCTTCACGCCCTTGGAAAGCGCCTTCCTCGCTACCGCACGGATGGCAGCGTTCATTCCCGGCGCATCGCCTCCGCTCGTCAATATACCGATCGTCTTTATTGCCTTAGCCATGAAAACCCTCCAGTCTGCCGCCCTACGGCGTCCGAATCTGTTCTGTCTTTTCGTCTATTTTAATCTATATGGAAAAGGTTTTCAATCTTTTTATGGAAAATCCTCCGTTTTTGCAGACGCGAAACTGGAAACTGCATTCGTGCTATTTATGAGCTTCTGATCTGCCGCAGAACCCCTCCGATATCCCCGTTTATGCATACAGACCGCCCCTCAATCTCCCGCGGGCAGACAGCCTCCCCATCATTGACACAGACATACGTCGCCCTCGGGTTCTCCACCGTCATCTGCCAAAACGGATATTTTATAATGCCCGGCGTATTACTGCCAACACCCAATTCCAGATATAAAACTTTTAATCCCTTATGGCGCCGTATAAAATCCTGATACCGGCCGGCCGCTTTATGCCACCCGTCATCGTCAACAAAGGTATTGTCCACCCGTAAATTCATTGACATTGGCGCGCCGCAAACGGGACAGCGGGGGACTAACCCGGACGGAATACGCATGTTTTCCTGTTCGGAAACCATCTTTTTCACGATGGTTTCGTTATCATATGTCTTGTTGTGGCAAGGTTTTGAACATTGCCATAACCCATAATCGCCCTGTGTATAATATAGCCTGCGTTTATCAAAACCCGCTTTTTGGAAACAGTGGTCTACATTAGTCGTCAAAACAAAATAGTCTTTATCCTTTACCAGATTGCGTAAATCATGATAGACGCTTTTCGGCGCATTTTGATACCGGTTAATCAAAATGTAACGGCTCCAATACGCCCAATATTCTTCTAATGTCTCGTATGGGTAGAAGCCTGCTGTATACATATCCCTAAAACCATATTTTTCTATAAAGTCCGGGAAGTTGTCTTCAAAGCGTTTTCCGGAATAAGTAAATCCAGCGGAGGCAGACAGGCCTGCTCCTGCGCCGATCACAACAGCGTCAGCGCTTTCTAGTTTCTCTTTTGCCTTTTCGGTATTACCCCAACAACTGTTTGTAGATTTTATAATCGCTGTCTTTGAACACATTAAAAATCACCTCCAGGCCATTTTGATTTTTCTTTTGGTAGTCCTGAACCGTTTGTATTGCTATCTCGGCTGCTTTCTCATTGGGGAAACGAAACTCTCCTGTGGAAATACAGCAAAAGGCGATCCTTTTCAACCGATATGCCGCTGCAAGTTCCAGACAGGAACGATAGCAGTCCGATAGCAGGTCACAATCCCGCCTGGTAACCGCCCCGTGGATCATCGGACCGACGGTATGCAGAACATAACGGCAGGGAAGATTATAAGCTTTTGTGATTTTTGCGTGTCCCGTAGCCTCCTCCGCTTTCTGCCGTTCCATGATACGGGAACATTCCAGCCGAAGCTGCACCCCTGCGGCAGAGTGGATCGCATTGTCAATACATCCGTGGCATGGAATGAAACATCCTAGCATGGCGCTGTTCGCAGCATTTACGATAGCGTCCACGGATAGACGGGTAATGTCGCCCTGCCATAGGTAAATCCCCGGCCGTTCCATCTGAATATCCGACAATGAAATAACGCCTTTTTGTTCGCGCTCCTCCTGTAAATATGCGTCCTGCACTTCTAAAAACTCTCTTGAAACGATTTTCGGCGGGCGTATATTCATAAGGGAACGCAACAGGCGCTTCCTTGCTGCGCCCTCCGCAGGGATTTCTGTGGATCTTAGCCCATTATTTTCATTTAATAGATATTTTATCAGAAAAAGAAGCCTTTCTGTCTGTGTCATCATATCTTCCTTTCTATTGCCCGCAAAGGGCATATTTCTTTCCATTTTCCCCTATGGAGGCTTTGCTTGCCCCGCCCTGCTTATTTTGTAACCGCATAGTCGGCATAACTGATTACACTTTCTCCTAAATTTTATTTTGTTTGTTGCCGCTTGTTTTTTCCCGCCGGCACGATTATAATAATTCCGCAAAGCGCAAACGTAAAGTAAGCACTTTATTGTGCTATAGTTACTAAAAAGAAACGATTGGGACGAAATGAGGGTTTTATGGATAAAAGTTTACCTGCCTGCCCGGTAGAAACGACTTTAATGCTTATCAGCGACCGTTGGAAAGTATTAATCATCCGTGACTTGTTAGACGGTACAAAACGTTTTGGAGAGATAAAAAAATCTATCGGCAATATATCTCAAAAAGTTTTAACCTCCAATTTACGTACAATGGAACATAGTGGTTTACTCACTCGAAAAGTATATCCGGAAGTACCGCCGCGGGTAGAATATACTTTAACGGAAACAGGATACAGCCTGAAGCCGATTTTAGACGCCATGGGAAAGTGGGGGATGGAATATAAACATAAAAACAGCAGCGCAACAGGAGGTAGCGTATGACTGAACTGGAGAAATGCATGGCAGGGGAATATTATAACTGCCACGATGAGGTATTTTTGGATTTTAAGCAAAACGCCAGAAGGCTCTTGAAAGAGTACCACGCCCTGTCCTATGAACAGAAGGCAGAAAAACGCGCCGTCCTGGAGCAGCTCTTCGGACGGATCGGCACGAACGTGTCTGTAGGACAGCCTTTTATCTGCGATTACGGGCGCAATATTTACCTGGGGAACAACGTATCCGTCAATATGAACTGTACCTTCGTGGACTGCAACAGGATTGAAATCGGGGATAACGTGTTGATCGCATCCAATGTGCAGCTCTATACCGCGGCCCATCCCGTGGAATTGTCGGAAAGGCTCACGCCGGATTGGTCGGAATCCAGCAGGGAATATTTCTGCCGCACCTATGCCCTGCCCATCCGCATCGGAAACGGATGCTGGCTGGGCGGAGGTGTGATCGTCCTTCCGGGCGTGTGCATCGGGAACGGATGCGTGATCGGAGCCGGAAGCGTTGTCAACAAGGATATTCCCGACAATTCCCTGGCGGTGGGAAATCCCTGCCGGGTTGTCCGCAGGATCAACGGGTAGGCTTCGTCCGCCCCGTCAGGCACGCCACGCATCCGCCATCCGCAGCAATCGCAATCGATATCCTAGCTCAGCCCGTCCGGTCCGCAACAGGATAAAGGCCGCAGAAACGCCCTTCGACACCGGCCGGCGTGAACACACCGGCTAAAGGCCCGATGCAATCAGCCCAAGGAAGCCATGACTGCCCTTTGGTCATGGCTTCCTTGGGCTGCGGGGGAAACAGCAGACTCAGGCCTCAATCTATCCCTTCACGCTCTTAAAATAGCGGATCAAAATTTCTTTAATATAATGGTATCTCCTCGCATAGGAATTTTCCACCCGGATCAATTCGAAGCCGTGATCCTTACAGATTTCGTTCTTCTTTTCATCCCGCTCCCGAACCCTTTCGTCCTCCCTGTGCTCCCGTCCGTCCAGCTCGATGGCCAGGATGGGAATTTCCCGCTTCTGGGCGTCTCTCTCATAGACCACGAAATCGAACCGTCCCGTGAAAAAAAGGTCGCTATAGCGTTCACTTCCCTGAAACACATGGGAAATTGCCACTTCCTTGTGTACCACGCACTTCTGATTCGTATTGAGCACATTGTCCAAGGCATGGTTCAGCGTGGTGAGAAAAGCGTTTTCCGTTTCCGTACTGTAGGGCTTGATTCCCAGGGCGCGGGAAGCGGTTTCCCGGGGTGTAACCCGGGATTCTCCCCTTGTCCTCACATACTGGGCCAGTTCGTACAGATCGTCCTGTGCGTCCGTATGCAGCCGCTCCAGCTGCCGGGCATCGGAAAGCATCACCAGACGGTTCTTGGCCCGAGACGTGGCCACGTTGATCAGTTCCTTGTTGTTCCGGAGCCACTCATAGGTGGCGTTCCCGGTCCTTTCCGTCAACGCCAGGGAGAAAAGCACCACATCCTTCTCATCCCCCTGAAAGGCATGTACCGTCCCGCAGGGCACATCCTCCATCCCGTTCTCACGCAGCAGGCCACGGATCAGCTCCTTCTGGCTGACAAAGGGGGTGATCACGCCGATATCCCGATTCGGGTTTTCCCGGACGAACCGCACCACTTCCTCAGCCTCCCGGGGCGAGGTGTTCTTGTTCATGACCGCTTCATCCTGCACGTTGAGAAATACGAGGGGCTGCCTCTCGCCGGCAGCGCTGTCTATAACCAGCTTATTATGATAATATTTTCTATTGTTAAACTGGATGATATGGCGGTTGCAGCGGTAATGGTGGCTTAAGAGGATTTCTCCGCTCACAGGATCCGCGGCCAGATAGGTTTTGTAAATGGAGCTTTTCAGGTAATCGTACTCGTCCGTCACGCCGTAATTCTTCTTCAATCTGGCATTGTCCGCCGCATCGAGCAGGATCACTGGGGAAAGCTGCTGAGGATCTCCCACCAGCATGAGGCTCCTTCCGCGCAGGATGGGCACCAGGGAAACAGCCAGATTCCCCTGGCTGGCTTCATCCATGATCACCATGTCAAAAGACGCTTCCGGCTCCCCCAGTTTATGGGCGGAAATGGACGTGGTGGCGATGACGGGAAAGATACGCTGGAACTTTTTTAAATTCCCTCCGTCCCGGATATAGCGGTTGAACTGTTTCACCCTCCCCTCCGGATCCTCGCTGTAGATGATTTGTAAAAGATCCTCGTTTTTCGGCTCGCCAAGGCGGCGGATGTATTTCGCCGAGACATAATAGAGATATTTCCGGAATTCCTCTTCATCCGCCAGCACCAGGCTGCGCGCCTCTTCTTCCGTAATATCCCCGATCTGGCGCAGCTTTTCATCCACCTGCGCCATTTGCTCCCCATAGAGCTGGGACTGGAACGTCAAATGGCGGTTCGTGTCCATAAGCTTTTGGATCGCTTCCTTCTTTTCCAGCAGTTCCAGCTTCTCTTCGTGCCTGCGCAGAAGCTCGGTCAGCCTTCTCGTCCGCACGATGCGTTCGTCCCGGTTTCTCTCCAAAGTGCCTTCATAGACCCGAATTTCCTTCGTCTTTTCGTACAGCCGCCGCATCTCGTCCAGCGCCTCGTCCACTTTCCCGTCGTTGCCCAGGCGGATGACGGGAAACGGTACCATACGGCCGCCCCGCCAGGCGATATCCTTAAGCTTTTCACAGACGCCGTCGATTGGATGGTTGTTATAAGAGTTGAACAGAACCGTTTTTTCATTAAAGAAAGCCGTAATAATCGTATTTACGATGGTATTCGTCTTCCCTGTCCCCGGCGGCCCTTGAATGTAGGCCAGGGGATACTTCATAGCGTTATGGATCGCTAGGAGCTGATCCAGATTGATCTGCCGGTTCAAAAGGGCGATAGGGTAATCCTTCCTGCTCCCCGTCTGGCGGACCAGCGCGCCGAAAAAAGCCTTGATGGGAACGGTAACCTGGTCTTTTTCATACATCTTGGAAATAGCCGCATATTCCCCGGCCAGATCCAGGATCACGTCCCGTCCAATGGCGATCAGGTAAGGCATATCGTCCACGCTTTCCCTGCGCCCTGCGGACGAGGATACCAGATCTTTAATCTTTTCCGCGTTTTTATCAAAATCCTCCAGCAGCGCATAATCTTCCCCATCCAGGAAGCGGCGGATGCTGTATTTGGAACCGTTTATGGTAAATTCCGTGCAAATGGTGACCTCTTCCTCCTGCAGAAGAGTTTTGCTCATCACATCCAGCCGCACTTTTCTATATGCCAAGACGTACAACCCCTTAGCCGTATGGACGCTCAGCACGTTTAAGGCCAACTGTTTGATCCGGTAGTTCAGGCTACCCGGCCTTGCCGTATATTGAAAATTCTTCACGATTTCCCGAAACTGCTCCGGACTAAGCTCATACTTCCCGTCCCAGTCTCCATCCAAATGGCCGATCAGCGCATAATCGGTCTTATAGGGCGTCGTATCCAGCCTGTGGCAGTCCGAAAGATAACTTAGGATCTTCAGGTTCGCCACATTGCCGAAAACGGCCTGATATCTCTCCGGATTCTTTCTGATTTCCTCCGCCAGCCGGGGAGGCGTATGGAAATAAGAGCCATCGATGAGGGCGGAAGAGAGAATGGAGTCGATATAGATTTTCAGCTCCATGGTCGTATACCGCGCCAGATGCAGCCCCTGCACCCGCATGGAACGCTTCCGAGGATCGATGTCCAGGATCCCGATCCAATATTTCGTTATCTCCTCCTGCCCGTTCCTATATTCGATGCTGATCCACTTTTCTTCATGGACAGCCCTGAAAATATCACGGCATACCGCATTCATCCTTACTCCCATCTATCTGCTTGCACAGGCAGACAAATCAGGCTAAGGAAACTCTCGTTTCCCGCAGACTCACAGGTTTCACGCCATTGCCCATCTGCCCATCTTCAACCAGCGCCCAGATCAGGTTACTTTCCTGTCCGACTCACGACCCTATACCACCCGCACATTTTCTTCCCCATACATCCCGGCAAGCCTATCCGTAAGCTCCTTATCAGCCCTCACATTCCGGTTGGGCGGCAGGCTCTTCTTGGCCCGGAGACTTTCCACGTAGATCACGACGCCATCGTTCCCGTCGGAGGCTGCCAGCACGTCCAGCAGCTGGCTTTCCGCTTCCTCATAGGCCTCCCTGGTGGGGAATTTAATCCAGAGCGTTTTTCTCATATCTTCAAAGGCCTGGACGGATTCACAGATCACCTTCCCATCCCTCTCGTCCTCCACAGCCACCCTTCCCCGGATGAAAACCTTACTCTCCTCGTTCAGCTTCGCGCTCTCCTTCTCATACACCCGCGGGAACACCACCACTTCCACGTTGCCCACCAAATCCTCCAGGTTGAGAAAGGCCATAACCTCGTCGCGTTTGGTATATTTGATCTTCTTTCCCGCAATCATGCCGCCAATTACCACCCGCTCCTGATCTTTGGCGCGTATGCCTCCCGTTTCCTCGTCCAGCACAAAGTCAGCGGTTGTCCTGGTGATATGCTTTTTCCAGGTCTGCTCATACTCCTCCAGCGGATGGCCGGTGATGTAGATGCCCAGCACCTCTTTTTCAAAGCCCAGAAGCAGTTCCCGGGGATATTCCCCCACATCGGGAAGGTGGATCTCATAATCCCTCTTCTCCTCCTCTCCCACCAGGTCGAACAGGCTCATCTGTCCTGCCAAATTATTTTTCTTATTGTTCCATCCGGACTCCATCATCTGCACAAAGACGCTCATGAACTGCTTTCTCGTCCCGCCCAGCCCGTCAAAGGTTCCAGACTTGATGAAGTTCTCTACGGTTTTTTTATTTACTTCCGTATCCAGGGTGCGGGAAATAAAATCCTGAAGGCTCTGGAAGGGGCCCCGCTCCCGCCTTTCCCTGGTCACTTCCTCGATCACGGGCCGTCCGATGCCCTTAATGGCGGTGAGCGCATACCGGATGGAATTGCCCGACACCGAAAAACCGATCTCTCCCTCATTGATGTCCGGCTGAAGGATGGAGATGCCCATGTTCCGGCAGGCTACAATGTATTCCGATACCTTCCGAGGGTTGTCGATCACGGAGGTGAGCAGCGCTGCCATGAACTCCACCGGATAGTAGTATTTCAGCCAAGCCGTTTGATAGGCTACCACCGCATAGCAGGCCGCATGGGATTTATTAAAGGCATATTTGGCAAAATCCATCATCTCGTCATAGATTGTGCCCGCCACTTTGGCGGAGATTCCGTTGTTCACACAGCCGGGCACTCCTTCCTCCGCATTACCCTCTATAAAATTGGCCCGTTCCTTTTCCATGACGGCTTGCTTTTTCTTACTCATGGCGCGGCGCACCAGGTCGCTGCGGCCCATGGTATAGCCGCCCAGATCCCGCACGATCTGCATGACCTGTTCTTGGTAAACGATACAGCCATAGGTGGCTTCCAAAATTGGCTGAAGCTGGGGGCACAAATAGGTCACGCTGGCCGCGTTGTTTTTCCCACGGATATACTTGGGAATGAAATCCATAGGACCCGGACGATATAACGAAATCCCGGCAATGATGTCCTCCAGGTTCTGGGGCTTTAGCTCCTTCATAAAGTTCTTCATCCCGCCGCTTTCAAGCTGGAACACGCCGTCCGTCCGCCCTGTCCCTAGGGAATCCAGCACCGCCTTATCGTTAAAATCAATATGATCCATATCCAAAGGAATGCCCTTATCCTTCTCCACCAGCCGCGCGGCGCTCTGAATTACAGTAAGGGTGCGCAGGCCCAGAAAATCCATTTTCAAAAGGCCCAGTTCCTCCAGTGTAGTCATGGTAAATTGGGTCGTGACGGCGCCGTCCGAGCCCCTGGATAAGGGAACGTATTCGTCCGCGCTGGACGGACAGATCACCACGCCTGCCGCATGCATGGAAGTATGCCTGGGCAATCCCTCCAGCCGTTTGCTCATATCGATCAGTTCCTTCACCTGATCGTCTGTCTCATAGAGTTTCCGCAGCTCCGGGTTGGCGTGCAGCGCCCGGTCTATGGTCACGTTCAGTTCGTTCGGAACCATTTTGGCGATCCCGTCCACATAGGAATAGGGCAGATCCATCACCCTGCCCACGTCCCGGATCACGCCCTTGGCCGCCAACGTACCAAAGGTCACGATCTGTACCACCTTTTCTGCGCCGTATTTTCTCACCACATAGTCGATCACTTCCTGCCTTCTTTCAAAGCAGAAGTCGATGTCGATATCCGGCATGGAAACCCGTTCCGGGTTCAGGAACCGCTCAAACAGCAGATTATACCGGATGGGATCGATATTGGTAATTTTCAGGCAATAGGATACGATGCTGCCCGCTGCGGAACCCCGGCCGGGTCCCACGGCAATGCCGTTCTGCCTGGCATAATTGATGAAATCCCAGACGATGAGGAAGTAGTCCACATATCCCATCCGCCGGATGACGCCCAGCTCATACTCCAGGCGTTTATGCAACGGCCCGTCATCTTCCGGATAACGTTCTGCCAGCCCGTCTTCGCACAATTTAATCAGATAGCTTTCCGAATCATAGCCCTGCGGCACCTCGAAGTGCGGCAGTTTGGTGACGCCAAATTCAATTTCCACATTACAGCGGTCCGCAACCTCCTGGGTATTCTCCACAGCCTCCCAAGCGTAGGGGAAAAGCCCTTTCATCTCCTCTTCGCTCTTCACGTAATACTGGCCGCCCTCATAGCGCATTCGGTCCTCGTCCGCCAGTTTCTTACCCGTCTGCAGGCATAGAAGGATGTCATGGGGTTTCTCATCCTCATGAGAGGTGTAATGCACGTCGTTGGTAGCCACCAACGGGATGTCCAGTTCCCGGCTCATGGACAGAAGCGCTGTGTTCACCGTGCGCTGGGCCGGGATTCCATGATCCTGCAGCTCCAGATAATAATTCCCCTTCCCAAAGCATTCCTGATACTTCAGGGCCGCCTCCCTAGCCTCACGCATCATTCCCTTTTGAATTAAACGGGGCACCTCCCCTGCCAGGCAAGCGGATAGCGCGATGAGTCCCTCATGGTATTCCTGCAGCACCTCCATGTCCACCCTAGGCCTGTAATAATACCCTTCCGTAAAACCCTTGCTCACGATTTTCATCAGGTTGGAATAACCCGTATTGTTTTCCGCCAGCAAAACCAGATGGTAATACCGGTCTTCTCCCCCCGTCTGCTCCTTGTCGAAGCGGGAATTCGGCGCCACATAGACCTCACAGCCTAGGATCGGCTTGATTCCCGCTTCTTTTGCAGCCTTATAAAAGTCGATTACCCCGTACATTACCCCGTGATCGGTGATGGCGGCGCTGTCCATGCCCAGTTCCTTCACCCTACGGACATATTCCTTGATCTTATTGGAGCCGTCCAAAAGGCTGTATTCCGTATGGACGTGTAGATGTGCAAAAGCCATATTTCCCCCATTTCCGTTCAGTCCTGCCAAGAGCTTAACCTTAATCTGCTCCTGCCCGCGCCATCTTCTCATCCCTCAGCCTGGAAGCCACCCGATCCTCCCGTATAAATACACCTCTGTTTTTTTCCATTCCAAACCGTCTGGTGAACCAATCGCATTTACACAGAAAAGAATAGTAGATCGGCAGCCCGCAGCCGTGCATGGTCTCGAAATTCCCCTGCCCCTTTGCCAGAATCACGTCCGCCCGCTCCAAAAGGCCGCGGGCATCTTCGCTAATAAAAGCCAGAGGCGTCCCAGCCACCCCGCAACCGTTGTCCGCAATCGCCGCCACTCCTTCCACGCCGGCCTGCAGGGCGTCCTCCCGCGTGGCATCGTTCAGGGCAGCCCGGCCGCGCACCAGGAAAGTAATGGACAGATCTGGAAAACGCTCTGTCAATTCCTGCGCTGCAATCCGGTCGCATACCACTTCACCGCAGTTGTCCGTCACATAAACCAGGCTTTTTGCCTCCGCCAGGCTTTCCAGAAACGCCTGCCAGGTCTCCTCCTCCAGGGTTTCGTCCGCAGCCCGCTCCAAAAGGGCGAACAGCGTCTCCTTTTCCACCCGTCCTGCCATGCCGAAATCTATATAGTTGGCGGCCCTGGCATAGAGCATGGCCGCGTGCAGCCTGTCCCCTTTTTCAGCGAGCTTCTTCCTAATCTGCGGCTCCAGGGACAACATCAGATCGTTGAATTCCTTTTTTATCCCGTCATAGTCGGTTACCGGGCCGAATAGACGGGTGTATTCTCCATTGATTCGTTCCACCAGCACTGGAGCCGAATCCTCCTGGGCGCTTTCCCCGATGATCCGAGCCACCCGGCGGAGGAAATCATTCCGCTCGTTTTGCGTTCCCAGATCCCTCACTCGCTCTTCCTGCCTGTTCATAAGACAACACATACAGGATGCACATAATTCCATAGCCGGTATCCGCCTTTCTTCCTAAATTCTCTGTCTTTAAGCATACCACGATCCTTGTGTTTTTGCCATCCCATTTTCGCATGCAATTGATGTGCGCACGGGCGTCGATACCCGATCCAACGGGGCCATCTTAAGGCTAAGGCTGCTCTCTTGCCAGGGGTTTTCACAGCCGCAGAATATTTCCAAGCGCGTTCATGCCGGACATTGCGCCGAGCCCTGGACGCTTCCCAGCAAAAAGGCCGGCAGCCTTCCTTCCGGAAGCCGCCGGCCCTTTTGAGCGCTATCCTAATATGTTTTTGTCATCCCAATCAACCGGACCGTCCTTTACAGGTATTTCTTCAGCGCATCCACCCTGTCCAGTTTCTCCCAAGGAAGGGCAAGATCGTTCCTGCCGAAATGGCCGTATGCAGCCGTCTGCTTGTAGATCGGACGGCGCAGATCCAGCATCTTGATGATACCGGCCGGACGCAGGTCAAAGTTCTCGCGAATGATCTCCACAATCTTTTCGTCAGACACCTTTCCGGTTCCGTAAGTATCCACCATAATCGAAGTGGGCTGGGCCACGCCGATCGCATAGGAGAGCTGTATTTCGCACTTGTCGGCCAAGCCCGCCGCCACCAGGTTTTTGGCCACATAACGGGCCGCATAGGCCGCGGAACGATCCACCTTGGTGCAGTCTTTTCCGGAGAAAGCGCCGCCGCCGTGACGGGCGTATCCGCCGTAGGTGTCCACGATGATCTTCCGGCCGGTCAGGCCGCTGTCACCGTGAGGGCCGCCGATCACGAAGCGTCCGGTGGGATTAATGAAGTACTTGGTATTTTCATCCAATAATTCGCCGGGAAGAACCGGATCGAACACATACTTCTTAATATCTTCATGAATCTGTTCCTGACTCACATCCGGATCATGCTGCGTGGACAGAACCACTGCTTCTAAGCGAACCGGCTTTTCGTTCTCATCGTACTCCACCGTTACCTGGCTCTTTCCGTCCGGACGAAGGTAAGGAAGCGTACCGTCCTTACGAACCTTGGTAAGCTGCAGGGTGAGCTTATGGGCCAGGCTGATGGAATAGGGCATATATTCCTCCGTTTCGTTGGTGGCAAAACCGAACATCATGCCCTGATCCCCTGCGCCGATGGCCTCGATCTCATCATCCGTCATCCCCTGTTCCTTTGCTTCCAGGGCCTTATCCACACCCATGGCGATATCCGTGGACTGTTCGTCCAGAACCACCATCACGCCGCAGGTATTTCCGTCAAAACCGTAGTCAGACTTGGTATAACCGATCTCGCAAACCGTATCCCGGACGATTTTCTGAATGTCCACATACGCCTTGGTGGTCACCTCTCCCATCACCATCACCAGACCTGTGGTCGTACAGGTCTCACAGGCCACGCGGCTCATGGGATCCTTTTCCATCAACGCATCCAGTACCGCATCGGAAATGGCATCGCACATTTTATCAGGATGCCCTTCGGTAACAGATTCCGAAGTGAATAAATGTTTTTCCATGCTCTCCTCCTAACTGCCGCGTTCCGCGACATCTTTGTAATAAAAAAATCCGCTGTTAAGCGGACTCGATGTAAAATGATAATCAAATCCTCTTATTGTTCGACTAGCTCGCTCAGGTTGGCACCTTCCTAACAAGGGGTTGCCGTGGCTTCACAGGTCCTCTGTACCTCCACCACTCTGAATAAGAGATGACACAATATTGAATTTTCTTATCAATGGCTACAGTGATACCTTACACCATATCCCCCTGTTCTGTCAACAGGATATTTTCGGCCTTTCCTGCAAAATGATTGGACGCGCTTGCCAAGAACCACCCTGCATTGGCAGGCACATGGGTTGGAAAAGCGCTTCGACTTTGGGCGGCTTCTAAGAGGAGGCAAACTCCGCTTCATCCCGCAGCCCCAAGCCCAGCCGACAAAAAATCCGTGCGGCCCTCAGACCACACGGAAGCGGAATTTTCTGATATCTCTTTCGTTATCCACCTTCTCAATCCGCGCTCCCAGCCCGCGCAGTTTCTCCGGAAAACGTTCATATCCCCTTTCGATGAAATGGATATCGTCCACCGTGGACATTCCCTCAGCCGCCAGGGCCGCAATCACCAGGGCCGCCCCGGCCCGAAGATCCGGCACGGTGATGCCCGCGCCCGTATAGCGCGCTACGCCGTCAATGATGGCCGTATTGCCCTCCACCTTGATGCTGGCTCCCATCCGGGTCAATTCGTCCACATATTTAAAACGGCTTTCATAGATGCTCTCCGTCACAATGCTCGTCCCACAGGATAGTCCCAGCGCCACGGCAATCTGGGGCTGCATGTCCGTGGGAAATCCTGGATAAGGCAGGGTCTTCACATGCGTATGGTTTAACGGCCTGGAAGCCACTACCCGCACGGCATCCTCCGCTTCCACCACGTCACAGCCGATCTCATTGAGTTTCGCGCTGATGGATTCCAGATGTTTGGGAATCACGTTCTTTACCGTGACGTCCCCCCTCGTGGTGGCCGCTGCAAACATAAAGGTGCCGGCCTCGATCTGGTCGGGGATGATGGTGTATTCCGTCTTGTGAAGCCGGGCCACGCCGCGGATACGTATCACGTCCGTGCCCGCTCCTCTGATATTGGCTCCCATGCTGTTGAGGAAGTTGGCCAAATCTACCACATGGGGCTCTTTGGCCGGGTTTTCAATGATCGTAACTCCTTCGGCCATAACCGCAGCCATCATCACATTGATGGTTGCGCCCACACTTACCACATCCATGTAAATGTGGCTTCCCTTCAGGTGCGCAGCTTCCGTTATGATCAATCCATGCTCTATACGGACTTCCGCTCCCAAAGCCTTGAAACCTTTAATATGCTGGTCAATGGGCCTGCTGCCGATGTTGCATCCGCCCGGCAGGGCAACTTCTGCTTTATGATATTTTCCTAAAAGCGCTCCGAGAAGATAATACGAAGCGCGGATTTTCTTGATATAATCGTCCTCGATCACCAGTTCATGGATGGAAGATCCGTTTACCTGTACCGTGTGGCTGTCTATTCGGTTTACCAAAACTCCGATGCTTTCCATAGCCTGAAGGAGAATGTTGGTATCTCTCACATCCGGCATATTTTCAATCAATACCGTTTCGTCCGCCATCACTGAAGCTGCCAATATCGCCAGCGCCGCATTCTTCGCGCCGCCTATTTCTACTTCGCCCACCAGCGGATTTCCGCCGTAAACCACATACTGTTCCATGATCAACCTCATTATACACCCGCCTGGCCGGCGTATGCATATTCTATCCTTACCATGCAGGAAGAAGGCCCCTCCCGCATATCCCCTTCATCAGCAGATTATGAAATCCTGATTCATAGATTCATTTCTATCACAAAAAATATTATAAACTTTTACCCCAGCTTTATGCAAAGGATGTCTGGTAAAATACGACAGGCCAAAAAGGTCTAAAAGGGATTATATCATAATTTTTCACTTTGTAAATGGGCAATTTACTCAATTCAGGTAACTCATGGGATTTACAGGCGTACCGTTGATCCGCATTTCAAAATGGAGATGGGGGCCGGTGCTCCTCCCCGTGTTGCCGCTCAAGGCGATTTTCTGTCCCTGATCCACATGCTGCCCCACGCTCACCAGTACCTTGCTCAGATGTCCATATCTGGTTTCCTTACCGTCCGCATGCTGGATATAAACCACATAGCCGTAGCCGCTTCCCCAGCCCGCCCTCGTAACGGTCCCTCCGCTGGAGGCCATCACCGCGGTGCCTACCGGAAGGGCAATGTCCACACCATGGTGGTTCGTGGATGCCCCGCGGGTAGGGGCGCTGCGTCTGCCGAAGGGTGAAGACGTCCTGCCGCCCGAAACCGGCCGGATATAGGTGGGAGGCACCATCGTTCCCCGCTTTATAATCCTGGGAACCGCCTCATAAACGATTTCCTCCAGAACCACTTCCTCTGCCAGCTCTTCGTCATTCCTATAAGTCTTTACGCTCGCTGCCTTCCGATATCCCGCAGAAGGTTCCTGCACCGTTTCCCTACGCGTGGTATACCAACTGTCCACATCCACGTACTCCACCGGCGCGTCATAGCTGTCCTCTTCGTATATCAGTTCCCGGCGCGTCACCGACAATTCCGGCTCAGGAACGGTAATGATCAGTTCGTCCCCGGAGCGAATCGTGGAGTCCGCATCCTCCAATCCAGGATTAATGGATACCAAATAGTCCACCGTCAGAGAATTGTCCAGCGCAATATGGGAAAGGGTATCTCCGGGCTGCACCTCGTAGATCTGCTCCTTTTCCTGCTCCTTCGTCACCTGATCCACAGCTTCCTCCAGGCCGGTAAGCTCGTCCTCCATCAAGTAGGTCTCCACCACCTCCACGGTATCCGCAAAATCCAACTCCATCAGCCCATAATCCAAGCCGGAGAAATCGGCCGCCATCGTGGGCTGAACCTGGATAAACGCTTCTTCAAAGTAGGCTCCTACCCCCGCACTGATGGCCACGGCGTCCGGATCCTGGCGATCCTGCGCTAAGAAAACGGAAGTGGTAAGCACGTTGAGCTCCCTGTCCGGATCCACCACCAAATCCACCGCATATTCCTTCTCGGAATCGTATTTTCTCAGACATGCATCGAGCAGGCTCAGCACCTCCCCGCTCGTCCGCAGGTTGACTGTATATTCGTTGATCTTCACCGTATAGGCCCGTTGCAACGTTTCCATACGGCTCTGTTCCAGAACCTCCTGCATCTTCCGGCCGATGGCTCTCGCTCCGTCCACTCTTCCGAAAGTCATGCTTCTGCCTGAAAAATCCAATTCCGCCTCTATCAGAACCAGTCCGGAATCCTCCCGAACCACATTTTCCCTGGCGTCCTGCAAAACTTCTTCCATTCTCTCCGGCTCGTCAGTACACCCCACCCATATACCGTTCAGGCTCACATCATATATGTTTTCACCCGTAGGTACGTACTTCTGCCAGGTGGGTAGGAACAGCGCAGCCACGGTCATCACCCCGAACGCTGTCATCAGAAACGCAGCCCTTATCCTCGCGTTGTATTTCGTCATATTCCTGTTATAATCCAATCCGCTTCCCATTCTTTTTCTTCTTATCCACGCTGTAGCCAAATTTCCCCAAGGCTTCCCCCAAAGTAAAATATCTGCCGTGAGAATAGCAAATAGGCGACGCCTCATCCAAATGAAATCGGCCTTTTTCGTCCAGATAGGCCGCATCCACGCTCACGGAAACCACATCGGCCAGAAACATGGTATGGCTGCCCAACGGGATTTCCTGTTTTACCCGGCACTCCAGATTCACCGGGCTCTCCGCGATAGAAGGCGCCTTCACCCGGCTGGATGCGCCAGGCGTTAAATGGGCCTCCTTCCATTTATCCGTATCCCTGCCGCTTTTCACGCCGCACAGATCGGCAGCCCAGGCCAGTTTTTCCGTTGTCAGGTTGACCACAAATTCCCCTGTTTCCCGGATCATGGAAAAAGAATATCTTTCCGGCCGGACCGAAATGGACAGCATGGGCGGATCACTACAGATCGTTCCTGCCCATGCCACGGTCAAAATATTGCTTTGCCCGTCCGCACCCGCGCAGCTCACCAGCACCGCAGGCAGAGGATAGAGCATATTTCCAGGCTTCCATACCTGTTTTTCCCGTTTCGTTTTCTGCATCCTTCTGCAACCCTCTCTTCATAAATAGAGCGTATCTGCATCCCGCCTGCCGCAGGATACGGGCTTGAGTCCAACTAACTTCGGTTCTATATGCCAAGTATTCCCAAAATCTGCAGAATAAACAACGCCGCATTTGCCGCGGCAAACACTAGGGTGGCAATCAGAAGCGGTCTGATTGCCTTTCCCTCAGCCTTCATCTGTGTCGTCAGCTCCTCTGTCTGCTTCTTTACCTCTTCCACCACAACCGCCTGCACGTTCCGATATACCTTCACATTTTCCTTATGGGTAAAGTCATCCGCCGCCTCACGCATGTTCCTCAGACTTTCCGTTTGGCCTGCTACCAATTCCCTGATCTCATCCACGCGCTGAGCCGTCTCAATATTTCGATTGTTTACCTCCTGAATCCTGGAAAGGCTCTCTTCGGCCAGGGTTTGGATGCGATTCAACCCTTCTTCCGTCACCCCTTCAATCCGCCCCAGGCTCTCTTGCGTTAGACGGGAGAATAGCTGTACCCCCTCTTCCCTTATCTGTTCCAGCGCTCCTTCCCCGGCAGATGCATACTTGCGCAGGCTTCCCGTACACTCCTGAGCCAAACGCTGAATCCCCTGAAGGCTCTCCTCTGCCAGCTTCTGCATGCCGGATGCGCTTTCCTCCGTCAAGGTTTGGATCCCTGCAGCGCTTTTATCCGTATAGCGCTGAATCACATCCAGCGTTTCCACATTTTTCATATTGGATTTCCTCATTTCCTGAAGATATCCGTCATATTCCATCAGCTGGTTTCTGAGCCTTTTTGCCTCCTGGCTGTCCGGCTTCAGCATTCCGTTCCTCCCCGCTCCTGCTATTTCTTCCATATAGCCCTCCATTCCCCATTCCTCCCGTTTCCGCGCGCCGGAATCAACCGACAGAATCGTTTCAGGCTCCGCCCAACTGGCAGCTTTTTACATCTGCAAGACATCATACGACTATTTTTTCATTCTATCATCAATCCTATGAATTGACAACCTCCGATCACTTTCACCAGGCCAAGCGCATGAATATAGCGCATAGACGCCGAAAGGAAATGGCCCAGCAGCCAAACGGTCGGGCGGCACATTCATTCGTTTGGCCTGAGTTTTTACGCATCCGCCAGAAAGGCGAAAAAAGAACGCATCACATTTTGTATATTTTGCCCTTTTTTCAGCAATATTGCATCATATTTTCAGGATGATTAACCGCATATTTACATCTCATTCATATTTTGTTCATATTTCTTTGTTATATTTATATTATCAAAAATGATTCAGAGACATAGATAAATTTTTTCATAATAGCCCCGGTGCTTTTAGTGCCGGGGCACTCCTCATTTTAGGAGGAAATTGGCCGCAGCGGCTTTGCGAAGAACAGCAGGCGTTCAAGACAAGCACGCCTCAGCCTGGACAGAAATTTCCCGGAGCGCCTCTCAAAAGGCTGCTCCGGGAAATTTCTGTTCCGTTTGTTCCTGATTATTCCCATTTGCCCGCTTTCGCGGACACTCAACTAAAGTTGATCCAATCTGTGTGCAGTTCATGCGTCGTTACGCTTCCACAGCTGCGCTGATATCCCTGATTTCCTCATTCAAAGCCAACATTCTCGCATCCAGTTCCGCGACCATTCCTGCGCACTCCACCAGTTCGGCCTTGATATACTCCGGCGCCGCTCCCTCAAATTTATAATTAATCTTGTGCTCCAGGCTTGCCCAGAAATCCATGGCCACCGTCCGTATCTGAATTTCCACCTTCACATCGACAATCCGGTCGGATAAGAAAACCGGCGTGGATACCAGCATATGATAACTCTTGTATCCGCTGGGCTTTGGATGCTTAATATAATCCTTGATGGCAATGATGCGGACATCGTTCTGGTTTCTGATCATATCCGCAATTCGGTAGATATCGGAAGTAAAAGAACAGATAACCCGGATGCCTGCGATGTCGTTCACATACTTCACCATATTCTCAATGGTCGACTCATAACCGTGCCGTTTGAGTTTCTTCACTATACTCTCCGATGTTTTCATACGATACTTAATATGCTCGATCGGATTATAGCGATGCACATGCTGGAACTCATCGTTAAGGATATCCAGCTTCGTATGGATCTGCTTCAGGGCTGCATGATAGACCAGAGTAACCTCCTGCCAGCTGTCCACCTGGTTTTCTTTATCCGGTACAAATTCCATTTTTCATATCATCCTTCAGTTCATAATTTTTTGATTCCGGACGGACTCTCCCTCCCCTATCGTTTCTATTATAACACATATAAAGGCATAATGTGTATATTTTACAAAAATTTTATTTCTTTCCCTATCTTTTTGGACGTTTGCACAAAACAAATCCCTCTTTTTCCGCCTTCTTTCTTCTTTTTCAGACAATTTACTTAAGATTACGTTGTCAATCTCCGACACAATCCGGCAGGATTCCGCCGAAAGAGGAGCGGCACAGGGCAGGGAGCGGCCACATC
>CANSTU010000059.1 GCA_947650005.1 uncultured Lachnospiraceae bacterium | reverse complement strand
TCAAATCAGGGCGGTTGAAAGCGTCTTTCTTTCAACCTTGCTCCCATCTGCGTGCAAAGCACGCATTCTTATATCCCTCGTATCCGTCTTTGCGCAGATTCCAGGCAATTTTTCATCAGCATTGCAATTGTCATAGGACCCACGCCCCCCGGAACCGGAGTGATGGCTCCGGCTGTCCCGATTACATCCTCATAGTCCACATCGCCGCAAAGCTTGTTATTTTCATCCCTGTCCATGCCCACATCGATCACGGCTGCTCCAGGTTTCACATAATCGCGTGTGATCATCTTCGCCTTTCCAATAGCAACCACAAGGATGTCCGCCCGTTTCGCTGTTTCCTTTAAATTAGCCGTTTGGGAATGGGCAACCGTTACCGTCCCGTTTTCCCGAAGGAGCAGAATCGCCATGGGTTTTCCAACGATGTTGCTGCGACCGATCACCACACATTCCTTTCCTGCAATGGAAATATCCGAACGCTTTAAAAGCTCAATGATCCCCGCAGGCGTACAGGGAAGAAACCCCGACTGCCCAATACAGAGCGCCCCCACGCTTTCCGGATGGAAACCGTCCACATCCTTTGCAGGGGAAATGGTTCGAATCACCGCATCCTCATCCATATGTGCAGGCAGAGGCAGCTGAACCAGGATCCCATCCACGTCTTCCCGCTTGTTCAGATCCTGGATCAGGGAAAGCAGTTCCTCCTGGCCGGTTTTTTCTGGCAGTTCATAAGCTAGGGAACGGATTCCCGTATAGGCGCAGGCTTTTTTCTTATTATTTACGTATACAGTGGAAGCCTGGTTATCTCCCACCTGGATGACCGCGAGCGTAACCGTAATCCCCTTTTGGCTTAGCGCCTCCACTTCCCGCTTTACTTCGTCCTTGATTGCGGCGGCAATCGACTTTCCGTCAATGATCTGTGCCATTTTCCCTCACATTCTGCCGCCTTTGGCGGCTTTCCCATCTAAAAAACTTTCGAACTGATAAACACATTTTGGCGCTTTGTATCCTAAGTCCCTTCCCTGATTTCAGGCTCACATAGATAAGAGATCAGAAAAGCCCCGTAATTCGGCCGTCCTGTTCCACATCGATCCGAAACGCCGCAGGTTCCTTGGGAAGACCGGGCATGGTCATGACCGCTCCAGTGAGCGCTACCACAAATCCGGCGCCTGCGGATACATAGACTTCTCGTACGCTGAGCTTGAATCCCTCCGGCCGTCCCAGAAGATCCGGATTGTCGGACAGGGAATACTGGGTTTTCGCCATACAGACAGGCAGTTTCCCAAAACCGAGCCCGGTCAGCTTCTTCAGCTGATTTTCTGCGGCCGCGGTATATACAACGCCGTTTGCACCGTAGATTTCGCGGGCCACTGTCTCGATCTTTTCCTTCAAACTCAACTCATCCTCATAGAGCACATGGAAGCTGCTTTCCTTTTTCTCCAGGGTATCCAAAACCTTTTCGGCCAGCGCGAGGCCGCCTTCCCCTCCCTTTTCCCATACCTGGGAAAGGGCAAATTCACAGCCCCTTTCTTCACAGAAACGTTTCACATAGGAGATTTCCGCTTCCGTATCCGTAAGGAAGGAATTCAGCGTAACCACCACCGGAACCCCGTATTTCTGAAGGTTTTCAATGTGCTTCTCCAAATTGACGATTCCCCTTTGCAGCGCTTCCAGGTTCTCCGCGGACAATTCTGATTTGGGAACGCCGCCGTTATATTTCAGCGCGCGGACGGTAGCCACCAACACCACGGCATCTGGCTTTAAGCCAGCCATCCTGCACTTGATATCAAAGAACTTCTCAGCTCCCAGATCCGCTCCGAAACCTGCCTCGGTAATCACATAATCTGCCATCTTCAGCGCTGCCCTGGTGGCACGCACGGAATTACAGCCATGGGCGATATTGGCAAAAGGGCCTCCGTGCACCAGCGCCGGAGTATGCTCCAGCGTCTGAATCAGATTAGGCTTCATGGCATCCTTGAGCAGCGCTGCCATGGAACCCACCGCGCGAATATCTCCAGCCGTGACAGGCTCTCCATCGTAATTATAAGCCACCACCATGCGGGACAGACGAGCCTTTAAATCTTCCATATCCTTTGCCAGACAGAGAACTGCCATAATTTCCGTAGCCACAGTAATGGCAAAGTGATCTTCCCGAACGGTTCCGTCCGCCTTATTCCCCAGACCTATGACCACATTTCGCAGCACCCTGTCATTCATATCCAGACAGCGTTTCCAAACCACCTGCCTCGTATCGATCCGCAGGGAGTTTCCCTGCTGGATATGATTATCGAGAAGGGCAACACACAGATTATTGGCCGATGTAATCGCATGGAAATCTCCTGTAAAATGCAAGTTCAAATCTTCCATAGGAACCACCTGCGCATATCCGCCGCCGGCAGCTCCTCCCTTGATGCCGAAACACGGCCCTAAAGAGGGTTCCCGCAGGGCGATAACAGCTTTCTTCCCCAACTTTCCAAAGGCCTCCCCCAGGCCCACGCTGGTGGTGGTTTTTCCTTCTCCCGCAGGAGTGGGATTGATTGCCGTCACCAGAACCAACTTCCCGTCCGGATTTTGTTGGATACGATCCATATATTCATCCGAAATCTTCGCCTTATATTTGCCGTACAGTTCCAGATCATCTTCCGAAATTCCCAGCCTTCCAGCCACCTTCACGATTGGCTCCATAACAGCTTCCTGTGCAATTTCAATATCTGTTTTCATCCCTCTGCTCCAATCTGCCCATTTTGACGGGCACCTAAATCAAGAAGATTGAAACGAAGTTTCAATCTTAACCCCTTCCGCGTGCAAAGCACACACTCAAACCAGGAAATTGAAATTTTAATTTCAATTTTATTCCCTTCCGCGTGCAAAGCACGCATCCAAATCAGGAAATTGAAATTTTATTTCAATTTTATTCCCTTCCGCGTGCAAAGCACGCATCCAAATCAGGAAATTGAAATTTTATTTCAATTTTATTCCCTTCCGCGTGCAAAGCACGCATCCAAATCAGGAAATTGAAATTTTAACTTCAATTATATCCCCTTCCGCATGCAAGGAACACGCTCAAATTCAAGAGGTTGAAAATTTAAATTTTCAGTCTTATTTCCTTCTGCACGTCTTAGCGCACAGACAAATCAAAGTGATCTCATCTGGTCAAAGACATTCCTCTATGTACTGTTCAAACTGCTCTTCGCTCATCAAAACCTTTCTGGGTTTCGTCCCCTCCTCTTCTCCGACCACACCAGCTTCCGCCAGCTGATCCATAATACGCGCTGCCCTATTGAAACCGATTTTGAAAAAACGCTGCAGCATACCGATAGAAGCTTTGTCCTTGTCGATGATAAATCGGGCTGCCTTTTCAAAATAATCATCCAACTCCGTCCCGCCGGCCACACCTGCGGACGAACCGCTCCCCATAGTCTTTACCTTCTCCAAAATGCTGTCATCATACACATTTCCGATCACCTGATTTTTCAAATAATCCACCACATCGGAAACCTCACCATCCGATACGAATGCCCCCTGCACCCGCGCCGGTTTGGGAAAGCCCTGGGGATAGAACAGCATATCTCCCTTTCCCAACAGTTTCTCCGCTCCGTTCATATCCAGGATAGTCCTGGAGTCCACCCCGCTGGAAACGGCAAATGCAGCACGACTTGGCATATTTGCTTTGATCAGCCCGGTAATCACATCCACAGACGGCCGCTGGGTAGCAATGATCAAATGGATTCCCGCCGCTCTGGCCAGCTGGGCCAGACGGCAGATGGATTCCTCCACCTCCCCCGGCGCAACCATCATCAAATCGGCCAATTCATCCACGATGATGACAATCTGAGGCAGGATCTCCGGCGCATTTGGATCTCCCTTTTTTCGTAATTCCTCCGCCTTTTTATTATATCCCTTCAGATCGCGTACATTTCTGTCCGCAAATTTCTGATATCGATCCGTCATCTCCGCAACACCCCAGTGGAGCGCGGAAGAGGCCTGTTTGGGATCCGTCACCACAGGAATCAGAAGATGGGGAATTCCATTATACACGCTCAGCTCCACCACCTTGGGATCAATGAGGATCAGCTTTACCTCATCCGGCTTTGCTTTGTATAGAATACTCATGATCAGGGTATTGATACAGACGGATTTACCGGAACCTGTGGAACCGGCAATCAGCATATGGGGCATTTTGGCAATATCCGAAACCACCACCTTCCCAGCGATATCCTTCCCCACCGCAAAAGCGATCCGGGAAGGAAAGTCCCGGAATTCGCGGCTTTCAAACAGTTCCCGCAGGCCTACCACGATATTTTCCTTATTGGGAACCTCAATTCCTACGGCGGCTTTTCCCGGAATGGGCGCCTCTATCCGGATATCCGTGGCAGCAAGGTTCAACTTGATGTCGTCGGAAAGGCCTAAGATCTTACTCACCTTGACGCCCTGCTCCGGCTGCAGTTCATATCTAGTCACAGTAGGCCCCTGACTGATGTCCGTGATGGTCACCTTCACCCCAAAAGTAGCCAGGGTCTGCTGTAGCTTCACAGCAGTATTTTTTAGTTCCCGAACCGCATCCGGATTATTACGGCTTCCTGTTTCCTTAAGCAGGGAAATCGGAGGAAAACGATAGGGACGCGGCGGCTCTTTGGGTTTCGATGAAATGACTCCCTCTTTCTTCAACGCCTCCACTGCGGCCGCTCCCGGCGTCTGGGGCTGCGTCGCCTGCTTCGGCCTGGTCAAAACGGCTTTAGGCCTTTCGCTGACCGAAGAAGCCATCCGCTTTTCTTCCTGTAGAAGAGGCGCTTCCCTGCCATTTTCCCCTCTGGCAGGAATCTCGCTACTTTCCCATGATTCCTCTGACAAAACAACTTCATTTCCTTCCCTTCCTAAGACAGGTTCCAGCTTTTCGCCATCCTCCCAAGGAACGGATTCCTCTTCATCATTCTTGCCCGAACCTGCAAAAGTAGTTTCCTCCATAGCAGAAATCATCCGTATCCCCGCCTCTTCAAAGGCCATCTCCTCCTTCTGTGGAGAGACGGTTTTCTTCTGAAACTGAATTCCTTCATCCGCCTGACCGCTGACGACTGCCTTCGGAACATCTGATGCGGCCGATCCGTTTTCTCCCCCTAAATCATAAGCCGCTGTCCATGCATTTTCCGTTCCCGAAGTAACGGACATTGTCAAGTTCCGCCCGCCTGCCGCCCCGGCTCTCGAAGCCAGATCTATGCCGGCTCCAAGGGCGGCTGCTTCCATAACATTTCCCGCCGTCTGCCCCATGGCAACCTTTCCGGCATCCTGTATCTCCGCGATCTGTGCAACGAAATCGGGCGCGGGCTGGCGGCCTATCCGGGATGGGGTGATCGCCCGCATATCCCGAAACACATCCGCATTTCCATAGGCCGCCGCCAACGGGTCTTCCGGTCTGTCCGGCTGAAGCATATTCCCCTCTTTATCCGCAGCAGCCTCCCTCTCAGGTTCCTTCCCCTCCGGACGCATCTCCAGCTCTTCCTTTGCCGACATATGTATTCTGATCCGGCTGAAGTCCACAATATTCTCATTGGAAGTTTCGTTCCTGGTTTCTTCCCTGCGCTGCGGCCGTATCCCCCCCAAGACCGTTTCCTGATATTGCCCCGCTTCGCCGTCCCATTCCCGAAACTGCCCTGTCTGCGCCGCCTCTTCCTGCATCTTTGCGCCCTTTACCGACAGAGTGGTATCTATCATCACACCAGATACCTTCTTATCCATACGAAGAATCTTCTCCGCTTCCCTGCGGGCTTTCTCCTCTTCCCGCTTTGCAAGCTCCTCCTCCCTACGGCTTTGCTGCTCTTCCCTCCTACGCTGTGCACGCTCCTTCCGAACCCTTGCGTCCTCACGGGCGGATTCATACACCCTTCTGCTCTGCTTTTTCACCCCTCCAACAAAGGATTTTTCCGTAATAACCACCAGACAGATGATCGCAAGGACGAGAACGAGAAGCACTGCGCCGACCATTCCCAGGAAATGATTCATGAGATAGGCCAGAGAACCGGAAAGGACGCCTCCTCCCGCCTTTGTCTGTGCGCTGACCGTATACAGCAAAGAAATGGAGTATTTTTCCATGGACGAAACTTGTCCGCCGACGAGTTCCAGAACCACCCCTACCAAAAGCAGCAGGACGACTGAGGCCACAATTTTCAGATCCGCGAAAAAATTCCCCTGATTGGACATGCCAAAGGCAAGCCCTCCGAAGATTAAAATAGGGACGATATAGGCAATCATACCAAAAATGCCGAACATACATCCACTCACCGCATTCCCCACAGGTCCAATGATGCCAAAATTGCATAAAAAGAACAGGACGCATAACGCAAACACACCGATTAAAATAATCTCGTTGGTGATTGCGTTTTCCGTTTCCGGCTTCCTGCTTGCCGAAACGCTTCTGCTTCCCGTATTTTTTTTCTGGCTCTTTCCTGCTCTGGAGGATGAAGATGTATTCTTTTTACCTGCACCTGGCCTGCTTCCAGAAGTTGATGCCATGTTACCGCCTCCGTCTGTCTGCAAGACTACAGACTTTTATAAGTATATCACGAAACGCAGTTCTTGTCATCCTTAAAAATTCCTGGCAATCTGTATGGAAATATGTGGTAAAAGGGTAAGAAGAACGCCGTGAAAGCTAGGAAATGTCCAGTATGAGCGCGCCAAAAAGGGGCGATGGTTCTCCCCTTTCCTGCCAGAGCCTACCGTCTTCGCCTATAGCCCAAGAAAAGCCCTGCCGGGGAGATACTTTGTCCTTAAATTGACCACATTGCCTTGGCTCCCGGCGTCCATCCCCATTAATCCTCTCGAGTTCCCAATTCTATACCGGACAGTTCGTGGAGTTTGGCCACCGCTTCACGGATACCGCCCACCTCATTGATCAAACCCGCATTTACAGCCTCTTCTCCCACCAGGATCGTTCCCAGATCTTTAGTCAGGATCCCTGTCTCCATCATCATCTCCTCCATCCGCGTCCTGGAAAGCTTGCAGTGGGAACATACAAATCCCGTGATCCGATCCTGGATCTGTTTGAAGTAATCGAAAGTCTGTGGAGCGCCTATCACAGTACCGTTCATCCGTACCGGGTGGATTACCATGGTGCCTGACGGCACAATAAAGGAATAATCCGCACTCACCGCAATGGGCACTCCAATGGAATGGCTCCCTCCCAGGACCAGGGATACGGTGGGCTTACTCAAAGACGCGATCATTTCTGCAATGGCAAGTCCCGCTTCCACGTCCCCACCCATGGTATTCAAAAGGATCAGAAGGCCTTCGATCTTGCTGCTGTCCTCAATCGCTGCCAGTTGTGGGAGGATATGCTCATACTTCGTGGTTTTGGAGGAACTGCTCAGATTATCATGACCTTCGATTTCACCGATAATGCTGATCATATGGATGGCCTTGTCTTCTTCCCCGTGTCTCTCCAAGGTGAGCTGACCGGTCTGCTCAATACGTTCGTCCCGCTGCTTTTCCATATCCAGCTTTTCTTCCCGACCGTTTTCCTCCCGATTCTTTTCTTTTTTATTTCCTTTATTTCCGCTCATGTTTCCTCTCATTCCGCCGCGCAAGCGGCATTTTAATCCGCGGGAACTTTGGGACGCGCAGCGTCACAAATCCGAGATTGAAAATGTCACTTTTCAATCTTCCTTCTCCATATATGGCTTCCATCTACACGAAAAGCGCACCACTCAAATCAGGGCGACCCTATCCGCGCTCTTTCGTGCATGTTTTCGCTCAGTTCTGCCGCACCAATTTCTATAGCCCATAGAAACGCGCCAACTCCCATCTGCCTGCCTTAAGGCACTCAAATCAGCCCGCCCCAATTCGTCGCGCATTCTATAGGCTATTTATCTACAGAAAACATTTTTTTATTCATTTCATTGACAGACTTCCGCGTCACATACCTGATTTAAATACCCGCCAAGGCAGACGGATCAAAATTAGAGTAGGCCAAACGCAAATGCCAACAGAGCCGGTTGGCATTTGCGTTTGGCCCAAAGTTAGAGTTCAAAATCGTCGTTTTCATCAATATCAGTAAGATCGTAATACATCTGACAATCCTCCGGTATGAACGCATAGTCCAATTCCCGGCGTACATGCTTTTTGGGCCCGGGCAGCGGATTGGGAATGGGTTCGCCGGGACGTAAAACCGGCCTTTTTCCTGTCCGTTCAGCCAAGGGCGAAGTCTCCTCTATTATCTCTTCCTCTATTTCCGTCACCACTTGTCCGGCACAAAACATACTTCGGATCCCCATAGCGGCGAAAACAAGCCAGGATAAAAAAAGAATCTGTCCGCCTGAAACCATATCGGTAACGCAAAAGAGGAAGTTCAGAAACAGAAAAGGCAAAATCCATGGAATTCCCATATTTTGCGTCTGATCGAAAAAGCCGAAAATATATAGGCAGGAAAAACCTACGAGCCCAGCCAGCCCATAAAGGGCAAACAGATCCAGTTCCAGGAACTTTTCAAAGAACGCGATTCCATACCGCATGCCAAAGGGATGGAACGAAGCCCATACCCCCATCAAATACCTCTGCCCCAGGATAGCCAGTACAAAACCAACCAAAGCGGCTTCCAGAAGGATGCATACCGTCCTGATCCGTTCCCTTACCTCCCCTGTTCCTTTTGACAATAGCACCCCGGAAAGGCAAAGCAGCAGGGGGCCTGCAAACAGCAGGTCAATCCCGCACGCCGCTCCGCAGGATACTCCTGTCAACAAGGCGGCAGGCCAGCTTTTTTTTGCCGGCTTAACGGCTATCCTGCACAAAAGTCCAGTCAACAAAGCGAGAAATGCAAACAGGAAAAAAAAGAGGTTTCCCCTTCCGTCCAGGAGAGAATTTTTTACCGGAAAGGGTAACACCGAAAGGCCGATGGCCACCAGCCCGGCTACAAATCCCCCGGAAAGGATGCGTAAGGCCGAATAAAGAAGAAAAATCCCTAAAAGACATACAAAAGTACGGACTATGGGCAGCATTCTTCCCTCCGTCCATATTTCCCCTGTGCCCCACGCCCCATCAGACATGTAAATCGACCACAGCCGGAAGGCAACCGCAGCCACAGCCAAACCTGCAAGGAATAAACCATCCCAAAGACAGAATCGTTCCTTTTGACTTCGTGCCCCCTCTGAATGCGCTGCCCTTTCTCCGCAGGTCCTGGAATCCTGATGGGTAAAAGGCGAAAAGAAGGGCTTTTCCCGCCTTCCTGATTGAAGCGTGCTCCTTGCATACAGACGGGAGAACAGTAGTAGGAATGACGCTTTCCGCCTTTTTGATTGGGATGCGTGCCTTATACGCAGACGGGAGAAAATAAGAAAAATGAGAAACAATAAGAAAAGGGCTGCCCCTGTCACCGCCAGATACCAGCCCGAAAACTGCGGCATCAGCCGCAGACAGATTTCCTTGAAAATAAGGGTCAGACATGCACAGACAAGCAGGCTGTAAAAGGCCCACAGCACATGGTTCCACCTGTATCTGCCATATTCTATCACAGCATAACTCCCCCTGCCCGTTCTGGCGGGCCCCAAATGTAAAACATTTTTGTCTGTCCCATCCGGTTTAAATCCCGGGGAAAATACAAGCCCTTCCTATTATTTTCCCCGGGAACGCTTCTTCATCCTTCCAACGCCTGTTCCAGATCCGCAATAATATCTTCCACGCTTTCAATGCCGACGGAGAACCGGATCAGTTCTGGATTTACCCCCGCTTCTTTCAACTGTTGTTCGTTCATCTGCCTGTGAGTATGGCTGGCCGGATGGAGAACACAGGTGCGGGCATCCGCCACATGCGTTACGATGGCGGCAAGCTTCAGCTTGTCCATCATTCTGGCTGCCTCCTCCCTGCCTCCCTTCAGCCCAAAGGAAATCACTCCACAGGTTCCTTTAGGCATATATTTTTGAGCAAGCCCATAATATTTGCTGCTCTCCAGACCAGGATAATTTACCCAAGCGACTTTTTCATGATTTTCCAGGAAATGGGCGGTCTTGAGGGCATTTTCACAATGTCTGGGAACTCTTAAGTGAAGCGTTTCCAGACCAATATTCAAAAGGAACGCATTCTGAGGAGATTGGATGGAACCGAGGTCACGCATGAGCTGGACCGTGGCCTTCGTGATATATGCCTTTTTACCGAAGCGTTCCGTATAGATCACCCCATGATAGGAATCATCAGGGCTGCACAGCCCAGGGAATTTTTCCGGATACAGGCTCCAGTCAAAATTGCCGGAATCCACGATGGCGCCGCCCACGCACATCGCATGGCCGTCCATGTATTTTGTGGTGGAATGGGTTACGATATCCGCCCCCCATATGAAGGGATTACAGTTAATCGGTGTGGCAAACGTATTGTCCACGATCAGTGGAACCTGGTGGGAATGGGCAACCAAAGCAAATTTTTCAATGTCCAGCACCACCAGCGCAGGATTGGCGATGGTCTCCGCCACCACACATTTGGTATTGGGCAGAAAAGCTGCATTCAGCGTTTCCACATCGGAATCGGGATCCACAATCGTGCAGGAAATCCCCATTTTCTTCATGGTTACAGCGATCAGATTGAATGTTCCGCCATACACCGTGGAGGATAGTACCACATGATCTCCTGCCTCGCAGATGTTAAAAATGGCATAATAATTTGCAGCCTGACCGGAAGATGTAAGCATGGCAGCCACGCCGCCCTCCAGCGCACAGATCTTTGCCGCCACAAAGTCATTGGTGGGATTCTGAAGCCTGGTATAAAAATAGCCTTCCTCCTCCAGGTCGAACAGACGCCCCATCTGTTCCGATGTTTCATATTTAAATGTGGTGCTCTGATAAATAGGAAGAACGCGCGCTTCTCCATTTCCAGGATTCCATCCCGCCTGGACGCACAAGGTTCCCTTCGTGTATGTTTTATCCATCTGCCCTCCAATATCGCATCCTGCGGCAATCTACAGGAATCAAAATCCAAGTCCGTTATTCTTCTTCCCAATTGTGGTATACAGCCTGCACATCGTCGTCCTCATCAAGAAGATCCAGGGTACGCTGTAGACTCTTGACCGCTGTTTCATCGCTGAGCGTCACATAGTTTTGCGGCAACATGGTCACTTCAGCGCTCGCCAGTACAATGCCGGCCTCTTCCAGCGCCTTTTTCACCGCCTCCAGGTCGTCCGGCGCGGTGAGCACTTCAAAGCTGTCCTCTTCCTCCGCAAAATCCTCTGCTCCAGCATCCAATGCAGTCATCATCACATCATCCGGTTCCATCTCGCATTCTTCCCTATCGATGATGATCTGCCCTTTTTTATCGAACATAAAGGATACGCAGCCGGGCGTACCGATGCTGCCGTTCCCCTTGGTAAACGCGCTTCTCACATTTGCCGCTGTCCTGTTCTTGTTCTCGGTGAGAGCATCCACAATAATTGCAATACCGTTCGGCCCGTAACCCTCATAAGTCACGTATTCATAATTCACGTTTCCCACATCTCCGGCCGCCTTCTTGATTCCCCGCTCGATGGTATCGTTGGGCATATTATTGGATTTCGCTTTAGCGATCACCTGAGCCAGTTTGAAATTGTTGGAAGGATCCGGGCCGCCTTCCTTCACGGCAACCGCAATTTCCCTTCCCAGGATCGTGAAAATTTTCCCCTTCGCTGCGTCGTTCTTTTCTTTTTTATGTTTAATATTCGCAAATTTAGAATGTCCTGACATAGTTTCCTCATTTCTGCACCGCTATTTTGATCTCCGGTTTGTGAATGCGGCGCAAAACACAAACTTTTTGTTTACATCATGCCGGGATGAGAGGGAATCAATCTGTCGGCTCCTGTTTTCCCTCGTTTTCTTCTTCCGGCGCAAGACGCGTTATCTGCACGGTTTTGATCATTTTGTTTTCCACGGAAAGCACCTTAAATTCGTATCTTCCGATCTGCAATTCAAACTGCTCATCCGGTTCCGGAATATGCTCCATCCGCGCGATCAAATATCCGTTGAGTGTATCGAACTCGCTCTCTTCAAACGCGATCCCAAGGCGATCCTCCAGCTCTTCCAAAGGGACTTTCCCTTCCGTAATATAAATATCGCTGCCTTTTTCACGCAGATAGGATTCCTCTGCATCATATTCGTCCAAAATATTGCCTACAATTTCTTCCAATATATCTTCCATGGAAATCATGCCCGCCGTTTGTCCGTATTCGTCCAAAACGATCACCATCTGGCATTTGGTGGACTGCATCGTTTTAAAAAGGGAATCCACCTTCCTCTTTTCCGGGATAAATCGGCCTTCCCGAAGCAGGCCGGGAATTTCCCGGATCCTGCGGCCAGGGTCGATCTGAGCCTGCCTGCGCAGGGCATCCTTCATATGCAGGATCCCGACGATATGATCGATATTCTCCTCATACACCGGATAACGGCTGTTACGCCCGTTCAACATGAACTGCACCGCTTCTCCGAAGGTGGTCTCGCAGTCGATGGCGACGATATTGGTGCGGTTGATCATGATATCCTCCGCACGCTTATCTCCGAATTCAAAGATATTAGTGATCATCTCCGCTTCGCTGGCTTCTATTACGCCCTGTTCGTGCCCTTCGTTCACCATGGAAATGATCTCTTCCTCCGTGATATCGATGGCCTCCTCATCCGGCTGCATGCCCAAGAGGCGAAGGATTACCGAAGTTGTAATCCGAAACAGCCCTGTCAGAGGCTGCAGCAGCGTCATAACCCCGCCCACAGGCCCAACCATCCGATAAGCCCATTTCTCGGGAGCGCGGGAAGCCGCCCTCTTTGGAAGCATATATCCGAACACCAGCAATATGTACAGAAGCAGTATCAACGTCACCAACATGGAAACGGCTGTGAGAGCTACCCCTGCCCAAACCGGAAAATCCTGTGCGGCTCCGGCCACATACTCCAGCAGCCGTCGGATATGGGCGCTCCACGTCCGCAGATATAATCCGCCCAAACACAGGGTTAGGAAAGTGATAATCACCTGGACCGTGTTCACGTACCCCGTAGGCCTTCCCACGATTTTCGCCAGCAGGAGGGACTTCTTATCCCCCTCCTCCATGGCCTTCCTCTCCACTTCCTTCTCATTCAGTCCATGAATCGCAGCGCCAAACCCATAAAAATAGGCTTCCACAAAAACAAGCGCTAAAAACAACAATATACTGGCAGTAGGCCCGCCATCGTCCATATAAATCCCCTTGCCTTTCCGTAACCTGCAAATCCAAAGTACACATGATAAGCCTCGATGCAGGCACAAATTTACTATTCTTCTTCAATTATCTTAATATATCATCCGAAACAGGAAACGTCAAGGAATCTGCGCTTATGTATTCAATTCCAGACTTACCTTCAATGCATAATTAACCTTTGCCATAACCGGTTCTTCCAGATGGCATACTTTGTCCTTTAAGCGCTGTTTATCGATGGTGCGCAGCTGTTCCAACAGTATAACCGAATCTTTGACGATATCATGCTGCCCCGCCCTCAGTTCAATATGGGTGGGAAGCTTGGCCTTATTCATTTTGGAAGTGATCGCCGCACAAATCACCGTAGGGCTGTGTCGATTTCCCACATCATTCTGTATGATCAGAACCGGCCGCACGCCTCCCTGTTCCGATCCCACCACAGGTCTTAAATCCGCATAGTAGATATCTCCGCGTCTCATTTTCCTTCACTCCTTCTCCGGTATCTGCCGGATCCGGGGAGAATCGCAGCTCCCCAAAATCCGCCGCCTCTTTGCGGCTACAGATAGTATTGCCCTAAACCGGGAAGGTATACAGATGAGACGCCGGTTTTATGAAAAATCTCTGAAATGGTCTCTTCGATAGACGATTTCTCCGCTTTTGATATAGACAAAGGGTACTCTTTTATTCAGGCAGCATGCCAGTTCATAGTTGAATCGGCCCGACAGATCGCCCAAAAGCTCCATAGTGATCTGTTCATTTCCATCCGTCCCCACGAGCGTCGCCACATCCAGCAACTGCGCCTCCGGAATGTTTGTCACATCCACCATCATTTGATCCATACAGACCCGCCCCAAAATCGGAGCGCGCTTTCCATGGATCAGCACATATCCCTTATTGGACAGGCTCCTGGGATAGCCATCTGCGTATCCTACAGGAAGGGTTGCCACCCTCTTAGGCTCCTTGACCTCATAAGTTCCTCCATAGCTTATCTGACGGCCAGCAGGAAGATTTTTAATGGAAATGATACAGGTTTTCAAGGAAAATGCAGGGATAAGGGAAACTTTGTCCCTTCCCACTTCCTCAGAAGGCCACAGGCCGTACATCGCGATTCCCGCCCGCACCGCATCCAAGCTGCTCTCCTCCAGTTCAAGTATAGCCGCACTGTTGGCACAGTGCCGCAGGGGAATGTGAAGCCCAAGATGCGTTTCGATCCGTCCGCAGAACTCCTGGAAGCGCTCCAGCTGTTCCCTCGCGCTACTTTTATCCGCTTCATCCGCCTTGGCAAAATGGGTGAAAATCCCTTCCACCACGATCCCCGGTGTATCCATACACTTTTTTACAAAAGCAAGCCCTTCTTCATCCGGTTCAATGCCGATTCTGCTCATTCCTGTGTCCACTTTGATGTGAATTGGAAAGGATCTCCCACAGCTTTTAGCCGCTTCGGCCAATGCAGGAAGCATTTCCTCCCGAAACACGGTGGGCCTGATCTCTTCCCGCGCCATCTTTTCATAGGTATCAGGGAAGCTATAGCCCAAGACCAGCACGGGTTTCCGGATACCGCTCCCCCGCAGGATCAGCGCTTCTTCCGCTGTAGCCACCGCGAATCCAAACAGGCCAGGCATCCCCTCCAGCTCATGGGAAATGGGAACCGCGCCATGGCCATATCCATCCGACTTCACCACCGCAATCATCTGAACAGACGGTTCCAGGTTTTCTTTCATTTTTTCCATATTTTTTCTGACCGCATCCAGATCAACGGCAGCGCATATCCTTTGATACTTCTTCACATTCAGCTCCTGTCTGCGTGTTTTAATCCGATTTTGCACACGCTTTTCAATTTCTTTCTGATGCCTTATATCGTACCCGCCATTCAGAAGGCCCAAGAAGCCACGCTCGTCTACGGCCGTCCATTATGTATCCGCCCAGCCTCTTTTCGCTCCGCTGGCCATCCTTAAAGCAGGCTGCCCAACTCTGCCGTCAGATCTCTGGCCGTAAGGCTGTATTCGTTTTTCCGCCGGGCCGCTCCATCCCCCGCACAGCCATGCAGATACACACCCACGCATGCTGCCGGAAAAGCATCCATTCCCTGTGCAGCCAGCGCAGCCATGATTCCGGTGAGCACATCTCCGCTTCCTGCCGTAGCCATACCGCTGTTGCCACTCCCGTTCAGGCAGATTCTTCCGCCCGGGCCGGCTATAAGGCTCCTGGCCCCCTTACACACAAAGGCCGCCTGTAGCCTATCGGCCCATTCTCTGCATAATTCTTGGGCATTTTCGATCACCCATTTCGTTTCTTTTTGGGCAAGTCTTGCCGCTTCACCCGGATGAGGAGTCAAAATCAATGTCCTCCGCTCCCCTTCCTCCTGCTGCAAAGCCTCCAGGCGGCCCAAAAGAACGCGTTCTTCGGCCAGCAGATTGATGGCGTCAGCATCCAAAACCAGGGGCTTTCTGGAAGTTTCGATGATCGTATCGAGAATCCCCAAGGCAGCCTTTTTCGTTCCCATCCCTGGCCCGGCTGCGATCACGTCAGCCCAGGAAAGCGCCTCCTGCAGTTTTACCGCTTCCTGAGCGCTCCATCCTTTTCCTTCTTCATAGACGGAAACCATGGCCTCTGGAAGAGCAGACTGGAGAATAATGCGGTTTTCCTCTTCAGTGAAAACCCGTACCATGCCGGCTCCTGTCCGCAACACTGCTTCCGCTGCCAAAACGGCAGCCCCGGCCATTCCATAGCTTCCCGCTGCCAGCAAAACCTTGCCAAAGGTTCCCTTGTTTCCGTCCGGCCTCCTTGCAGGGAGAAGTTCTTTGGGACTGCCGGTAAGCAGGAAAGCCTTTGGTTTATCATCCCGGAAGCTTTCTTCCGTAATACCGATATCCCGGCATAATACACGCCCCGCATAGGCTGCACCCGGATAAAGCATCAGGCCCATCTTTCTGAAGGCAAAAGTTACGGTTACATCCGCCAGAACCGCACATCCACAGATAGCCCCTGTATCCCCATGGATTCCGGAGGGAATATCCACGGAAAGCACAAAGGCATCTTGTTGATTCATATATTCCACCGCACCCGCAAAAATGCCCTCCAGTTTTGAATGAAGGCCGATTCCAAACAACGCATCCACCAGGATATCATACTCCTTGTCCGGAAGCCGCTCCAGAATTCGGCAGCCGTAATTTTCCAGAATTCTGATCTGGGCAGCCGTTTCTTCAGAACATTTTTCCCGGCTGCCCACCAGAACGAAATCCACGCAAAAGCCCCTCTGCATCAGCATTCTTCCGACAGCCAGCCCGTCCCCTCCGTTGTTCCCGCAGCCCGCCACCACAAGAGTCCGACGGCCCCGCTTTCTTCCTTCCGCCCTCTCTTCCTCATCCAAAATCGCCTGGACGCAGGCGCAGGCCGCCCGTTCCATTAAAACTAAAGACGGCATCCCGAATTCCTGGATGGTCGTCCTGTCATACGCCTTCATTTCCTGTGCCGTTACAAGATATTCCATTCCGCTCCCTCCTGCATATCGCAGACTGCGCCTCACTGCTGCCGCGAATAAAGAATTTCAAGCCGATCTCCCTGCCAAAAACGCCAAAGCAGAAATACGAAATCCTCCAGGCCTATGCTCCTATCCAAGCTGCGCCTGCAAAGCGGCAGTATCCTATGAGGTACATCGCAGGATATCGCCGCCTATTTTCCGTTCTCATACTGGTTGATCATGTAAGAAAGCTTAATCAGGCTGTCTGAAAGGTGGACATTCTCCACCTGCACACACTCCGGCACATCCAAGTCCATGTGGGCAAAATTCCAAATCGCCTTGATCCCCGCTTCCGCCAGCTTCTGCGCAGCCTCCTCCGCCCCATCCTTCGGAATGGTAAGCACAGCAATATCGATATTATTGTCTCTGACAAACTGCTGCATTTCATCCATGGGACGCACACAGATCCCGCGAATTTCTTTTCCGTGAAGTTTCCTGTTGATATCAAAAATGCCGGTAAAAATGAATCCCCGGCGCTCAAAATTCATGTAGTTCGCCAACGCCTGACCAAGATTGCCGGCACCGATGATAATCAGATGATGCGTCTTGTCCAAGCCGAGTATTTTCCCAATTTCCATATACAGGTACTCCACATTGTACCCATATCCCTGCTGACCAAAGCCGCCAAAATTGTTCAAATCCTGCCGGATCTGAGACGCAGTCACATGCATCAGCCGGCTCAGTTCCTGGGAAGAAATCCGTTCCATTCCCTGATCCTTCAGTTCGCCGAGATATCGGAAATATCTGGGAAGACGTGCTATAACTGCCTGAGAAATTTCTTTTTCCACCCTTTGCAGCCTCCGGTCTATAAAAGAACCCATCCTGTGATTGCCTACCTTGATTATAGTAGCCGATTCCAACAATGTCAACGAACCTTTCCTCGTTCGCCTTGGCTAATACGATTTGTATTTCCCCTTTTTTCTGCCTGACGAATCTCCACCGGGAGTTTCAGCCCTTTTTTTCAATAAAAATTTTCCTCGTAATGAAATTGTAGATCATGACCACCGCGGTTGCCACGATTTTCACCACCATATAGGAACGTGCCATGTATTGATCGAGGAAGGAGGTTCCCTCCGCCATAATCCAGGAATTAATGCCCAGGCCGATCACGCTGAGAACCAGAAAGATCAGAAACTGCTTCGCCTTATTCGCTTCCTTATCCGCATCAAAAACCACCGTAATGCTCAGGACATAATTTACCACCACCGAAACGGTAAAGGAAATTCCGCTCGACCAGATAGGCGCCATGCCGAAAATTTCCGTAAGTCCCACCATAATTCCATAGTCGATGAAGAAGCAAAGGAATCCCACAGCTCCGAATTTCAATATCTGTTCAATCAGTTTTTTCATCTACATACCCCCGCCTACCTTAAGCGACGCTTAAGGTACTGCTCTATCTGCGCACAAAGCACGCTCTCCAATCAGGGTGATCCCATCTGCGCGCCAAGGCATGCAGATGGGATCAGGGAGATTGAAAATCACAATTTACAATCTTATATCTTACTTTCTAGGTTTCCCCTAATCGCTTTGATAAATCCATCACTGTTCAGAACGGTCACATTCTCCAGGCTCGTAATAAGCGCCAGATCCTTGGTCATCCTCCCGCTTTCAATGGTTTCCACCGTAGCTTCATCCAGCGCGTTTGCAAACCATACGAGCTCTTTGATGCCGTCCAGTTCCCCTCGTTTACGAAGCGCACCCGTCCAGGCAAAAATAGTGGCCACCGGGTTTGTGGAGGTTTCCTCCCCCTTCAGATATTTATAATAGTGCCTCTGCACCGTACCGTGGGCTGCCTCGTACTCATAGATGCCATCCGGAGACACCAGGACGGAGGTCATCATCGCCAGGGAACCGAAGGCGGAAGAAACCATATCGCTCATCACATCACCGTCATAATTTTTGCAGGCCCAGATAAAACCGCCCTTTGCTTTCATAATGCGGGCCACGATATCGTCAATTAAGCTGTAAAAGTATTCCAGTCCCAGAACGTCAAACTGCTCTTTATATTCCTTTTCATATACTTCCTGGAAAATATCCTTGAAAGTATGATCATACTTTTTGGAAATAGTGTCCTTACTGCCGAACCAAAGATCCTGTTTTGTGCTCACCGCATACTGGAAACAGGCCCTGGCAAAGCTTTCAATGGAAGTCGTTGTGTTGTGCATTCCCTGAAGGATACCGGGGCCCTTGAAATCGAAGATGGTCTCGCGTCTTTCTTTACCATCCTCATCCGTGAACACCAGTTCTGCCTTCCCAGTCCCTGGAATTTTCATTTCCACGTTCTTGTATACATCCCCATAGGCATGACGGGCAATGGTAATGGGTTTTTCCCAATTCTTCACGCAGGGCTCGATCCCTTTGACCACAATGGGGGCGCGGAAAACCGTTCCATCCAGAATCGCCCGAATGGTGCCGTTGGGGCTTTTCCACATTTCCTTTAAATCGTATTCATCCATACGCGCCGCATTGGGCGTAATCGTGGCACACTTCACCGCCACCCCATATTTCTTGGTGGCCTCAGCGGAATCCACAGTTACCTGATCAAACGTATCATTCCGGTTCGCCAGGCCCAGATCATAGTATTCCGTTTTCAGATCGATAAATGGCAGGAGCAGATCCTCCTTAATCATCTTCCACAGAATCCTGGTCATCTCATCTCCGTCCATCTCTACCAGCGGAGTCATCATCCTGATCTTATCCATCTCTTCCTCTCTTTCTGCCGCTAAAGGCAACACTCGCATCAACCCGAAAATGCCCTTCTTCCGAGTCCCTTTCTTTCTGCCGCCGAAGCAATATTCATTTATAGTTTTCCTGAAGCCCTCTTTTTACCATATTGGTATATGCGTTGCGGATATGGGCGTTGGCCAGCTTTTCAGCTTGATCCGCGTTCTTTTCCCGGATCGCCTCCATGATTCGGCGGTGTTCCTCATTGGATTTCATTCCCCTGGAGGCATCTGAAAGAGTCCTTTTGCGGAAGCGGAGCACGTATTCGTGAAATTCCCGCAATACGTGTTCTAACTGTTTGCTGTCGGAAGCCGCATACAGGATTTCATGGAAACGGTTATCCAGCTCTGCCAACTGTTCTGCGTGCCCCTTTCCCGCATGAAAATCGGAAAGATAGATATTTTCCTCCAACTCCTCCATCTGCTCCTGCGTGATATGTTCCGTGGCCCATCTAGCGCACAGACCTTCCAGCAGGGAGCGGATGGCGTAAATATCCTCCACATCTTTTACAGTGATCCCAGTCACATAGGCGCCTTTATTGGGGACAATCCGGATCAAGCCTTCCAGTTCCAGCTGTCGGAAAGCCTCCCGTACGGGCGTCCTGCTCACGCCCATTTCTTCCGCAATCACCGCTTCCCGCAGTTCTTCATGATCCGCGTATCTTCCGTTTAGGATATCATCACGGAGTCTGTGAAAGACACGGCCTCTCAGAGAGTATCGATCTCCATTTTCGGAGGCCGCGCGGTTTATTTCCTCTTTCTGCTCCATTTTCCTCTCGTTTCTGCCGCAGCAGGCGGCCATCCAATCAGGAGAAACTTTATCCGCCAAAGTTTCTGCCAAAGCCTTTCAGGCATCATCTTGATCGACTGCAGTTGGTATCAGGCCTCCTGCCCAAGGTGAACCCCTAATTCAGAACAAGCTTCGGCAATCACCCCCACCAGCTCTCCGTCCGTGAGAACAGTCACACGTCCTCCGGCATATTCCGCATCCACCCATTTCTTCACCCGGCCTACCAATTCCGAATTTTTATTCACCTGCCGCTCCTGGGGAAGATGGTAATAAGTATTGATCCAATGTGCGATACCTGCCAGGCCCGAAGTGTTGGAAACAGCACAGATCACAGGCCGGTCCAAAAATTTCTCTGTATCAAATATATTATAGATTTCTTCGTTTTTCAAGAGTCCGTCGGCATGGATGCCGGCTCGGGTCACGTTGAAGTTCTTTCCCACAAAGGGCGTACGTTCCGGAATGTGATAGCCGATCTCCTTCTCATAATATTCCGCCAGTTCGGTAATCACCCGGGTATCCATGCCCCCTAGATCTCCTTTTAGCTGGGCATATTCAAATACCATGGCCTCCAGCGGCGTATTGCCTGTCCTTTCCCCGATGCCGAACAGAGAGGCGTTTACACCGGAACAGCCATACAGCCAAGCCGTGGTGGAATTGCTCACCGCCTTGTAAAAATCGTTATGACCATGCCACTCGATCAACGCATGGGGTACGCCCGCATGGGTATGGATCGCATAAATGATTCCTGGCACACTCCTTGGAATCACTGCGCCGGGATAATTCACCCCGTAGCCCATGGTATCGCAGGCCCGGATTTTAATCGGGATCTGATACTCTTCCATCAGCTTCATCAATTCCAAACAGAAGGGAACCACATATCCGTAGATATCAGCCCGAGTGATATCCTCCAAATGACATCTGGGACTGATCCCCTCCTCCAGGCAGTCCCTGATCACGCTCAAATAATGCTCCATGGCCTGCCGCCTGGTCATTTTCAATTTCATAAAAATATGGTAATCGGAACAGCTTACCAGAATTCCGGTTTCCTTCATGCCGATCTCCTTCACCAGCCTGAAATCCTCCTTGCTGGCACGGATCCAACTCGTCACCTCCGGGAACTGATAACCTCTCTCCATGCACTGATAGACGGCATCCCGATCCTTCTTACTATAAAGAAAGAATTCACAGGCCCGGATCATCCCGTTCGGCCCGCCCAGCCTGTGCAGATAATCATAGATCGTAACGATTTGCTCCGTGGTATAGGGAGCGCGAGACTGTTGTCCATCCCGGAAAGTCGTATCCGTAATCCAGATCTCCCGGGGCATGTTATGGGGCACAATCCTATCGTTAAACGGAATCTTCGGGATCTCAGAGTAGGGAAACATATTCCGGAACACATTGGGCTTCGCCACATCGTCCAGAATGTACATATGCTCTTCGATCTCCAAAAGGTTATTTTTCTCATTCATCGAGACCGGACGGTTGGAAAAGGTATCATTGGCATTCATGGTAACGCTCCTTTCCTGGATGTAATTATCCTTTGATTCACGTATCATTGTATACAATAATACCTTCTCTGTCAATCCTACGTTTTCTATAAAAAGGCAGGCAGAGCCTTTCAAGAGAGCAGTGATGCCTACATCCTCATCCAGATAAATTCACCTCAAAATCCAAAATGACCATTTGAGTCAATCCAGTTCTCTTCGTTTTTCGCTTAACAGCAAGGTAGTATTTATTGACCAAATCAGTTTCCTTTCCAATCCATTTGGTCAATCCCGCTCTTTCTACATACAAAGCATATAAAAATAGGGAGGTTGAAAGCATCCTTCTTTCAACCTCCCATTCATGTCTGATGCGTCCTTTTCCATAGAGCAAATGCATAGAAACATTTTTCCTGCGGCTACTTTTCTCACTCTCTGGACCGATCGATCCGATCCCGTATTTTCTGCATCTGGTGATCCAGCATCTCTATAGAGTCCGCACAGGCCTTCAGCTGGCCCACGATCTCTTCCGCATGATCCACATTCTTTTTGTACTTAAGCTTATGTTCCACGCTCGCCCAGAAATCCATGGCAATGGTGCGGAACTGCACTTCCACTTTCATGTACTTCTTTTGTTTAGACAGAAAAATGGGCACACTGACAATATGGTGAAGACTTCTATAACCGTTGGGCTTAGGATTCCTGATATAATCCTTTTCCCGTACCAGAATGATATCGTCCTGCCGCGTAAAAAGCTTTGCCAAGCGATAAATATCGTCTGGAAAAGAGCAGATCACCCGAAGTCCTGCCACATCTGTCAGATGCTCCCGAATGCTCTCCACTGTGATCGGATAGCCCTTGCGCTCCAGTTTCTCATAAATGCTTGCAGGAGATTTCAGCCTGCTTTTAATGGATTCAAAAGGATTCCTGTTATATTCCTGGGAGAATTCCGTATTCAATACCTTTAGCCTCGTCTCCACCTCCATGATGGCAGCCTGATACTCCATCATCAGCTTGTTAAAGGACTTAGCCTCTCTCAGCTTTTCCGCCTGTATCTGAATGATACGGGACTGCCGCTCCAACGTCTCCGCCTGCTCCTCCACCTTCTGCTCCAACTGATTCTTATAGACAAAAAGCTCCGCCGCATTCTTTACTCTGTTCTTAACAACGGAACGTTCAAAGGGACGATGAATGAAATCCGATACACCCAATTCAAAACATCGCGTTTCCACCTCTGAGGAAAATTCACTGCTTATGATCAGCACAGGTATGTGGTCCATCCATCCCCGTTTCCGCATCCCTTCAATAACCGCAAAGCCATCCATCCCCGGCATATGCAGATCCAGAAGGAGGGCTGCCAGTCCTCCCTGACTTTCCTGCAGCTTCTCCATCGCCTGATGTCCGTCCTGCGCCAATTCCACCTGGTAGTCCTCTTCCAGTATGTCACGTAAGATCTCGCGGTTCATTTCCGCATCGTCCACCACCAGTATCCTTTGCATATGTCACTACCTCTTTTTCTCTGATGTATCCCCTCTTCCCTCCGAACAGTACAAGAAGCGGACACGCTTTTTATATCCACTGCCCCTGTTCTTTTTATATCATTTTTATGTGGAAATGTAAACCTTTCAATAATAATCCATCAGGATGAATGCACAAAAGGTTCCTTTGCTCACGCCTGCCAAGATACTGCCCGGAGAGGTGCGCCCCAGGAGGAGCCGTGGAAGC